>NZ_JBMOWY010000033.1:0-40841 GCF_049310345.1 Stenotrophomonas sp. GZD-301
GGTGCGCACACATTCGACACACAACAGAACAGTACGAACACCCAGCTGACACCCACCGCACCATGCCGGCCAACGGTCGGCACCTACCGCACCATGCCGAGCAACGGTCGGCACCTACCGCACCGTGGCGACCAACGGTCGGGGCCTGCCGGATCGTGGCGACCAACGGTCGGCACTACCCGCGCACGCACCGGTCTCCCTCGGCGCGCACCCGGGTAGAGCCGACCGTTGGTCGGCTGCCTTTCGCTCCGGCACCGACCCTCTCACCCCACAAACAAAAAGGCCGCCCGAAGGCGGCCTTTCTGCATGCCAAGGTCGGACGACCTCAATGCATCATGTGCACGTTCATGTTGTGCATGACCCACAGCGAACCGGCGACGATGATGCCGATCACCACGACGGTGAAGGCCGCCGCGCTGACGTTCCAGCGCTGCTCCGAGGAGCGGTCCAGGTGCAGGAAGAACACCAGGTGCACCAGGATCTGCAGCACCGCGGCGATCACGATGATGATGCCGGTGGTCAGGCGCGGCAGGTCGCCGTGCATGACTGCCCAGAACGGGATGATGGTCAGCACTGCAGCCAGCAGGAAACCGATCAGGTACGACTTGACGCTGCCGTGGCTCTCGCCGGCGGCGCTGTGGCCGTGGTCGTGTGCGTGATTGTCATGTGCGGACATTACAGCGCTCCATTCAGATAGACGACGGAGAACACGCCGATCCAGATCAGATCCAGGAAGTGCCAGAACAGGCTCAGGCACGCCATGCGGGTCTTGTTGGTCGGGGTCAGGCCGTTCTGCTTGATCTGGATGAACATGATCAGCAGCCACAGCAGACCCGCGCTCACGTGCAGACCGTGGGTGCCGACCAGCGCGAAGAACGCCGACAGGAACGCACTGTGGTCCGGACCGTAGCCCTGGTGGATCAGGTGGTTGAACTCCCACACTTCCATGACCATGAAGCCGAAGCCCAGCAGCCAGGTGATCGCCAGCCACAGGTACATCTGGCCGATCTTGTGCTTGTGCATGGCGATCATGCCCAGGCCGAAGGTCAGCGAGGACACCAGCAGCAGCGTGGTTTCCCACGCGACGAACGACAGTTCGAACAGATCCTTCGGACCCGGGCCGCCGTTGGTACCGCCGGACAGCACGATGTAGGTCGCAAACAGCGTGGCGAAGATGAGGCAGTCGCTCATCAGGTACACCCAGAAACCGAAGACGGTGTTGCCGCCGGTGTCGTGGTGCTCGTGGTCATCATGACCGTGGGCCGCCGCATGCGCGGCGTGCCCGTGGTTCATGGTGTTGGGGGTAGTGCTGCTCATGCCTTCAGCTCCGATTTCACCAGGCCCTGCGCCACCAGGTGGCGACGGTGCTCATTCTCGATCCGCTCCACTTCGGCGGCCGGCACGTAGTAATCCACGTCCTTGTCGAAGGTGCGCCAGATGAAGGTGCCGATCATGCCGATCATGCCCACGATGGCCAGCCACCAGATGTGCCAGATCATCGCAAAGCCGAACACCAGGCTGAAGGCGCCGATCACCACACCGGTGCCGGTGTTGCGCGGCATGTGGATGTCGGTGTACTTGGCCGGGCGTTCCCACGCCTCACCACGCTGCTTGCGCTCCCAGAACTCGTCCAGTTCGTTGACGCGCGGCAGCGAGCCGAAGTTGTAGAACGACGGCGGCGAAGAGGTTTCCCACTCCAGCGTACGGGCGTCCCACGGGTCGCCGGTCAGGTCGGCGGTCTTCTTGCGGTCGCGGATCGACACGGCGATCTGGATGACCTGGCACAGGATGCCGGCACCGATGATGAAGGCACCGAACATGGCGATGATCAGCAGCGGCTGGTACTCCATGTTCGGGTAGCTCTGCATGCGGCGGGTCATGCCCATGAAGCCCAGGATGTACAGCGGCATGAACGCCACATAGAAGCCGATGAACCAGCACCAGAACGCGCGCTTGCCCCAGGTTTCGTTGAGACGGAAGCCGAACATCTTCGGCCACCAGTAGGTGATGCCGGCGAACATGCCGAACACCACGCCGCCGATGATGACGTTGTGGAAGTGGGCGATCAGGAACAGGCTGTTGTGCAGCACGAAGTCGATGGCCGGGATCGCCAGCATCACGCCGGTCATGCCGCCGATGGTGAAGGTGACCATGAAGCCGATGGTCCACAGCACCGGGGTCGTGAACTGCACGCGACCGCGGAACATGGTGAACAGCCAGTTGAAGATCTTCACACCGGTGGGAATGGAGATGATCATCGTCGTGATGCCGAAGAAGGCATTGACGTTGGCACCCGAGCCCATCGTGAAGAAGTGGTGCAGCCAGACGATGAACGACAGCACGCCGATGCAGGCCGTGGCGTAGACCATGCCCTTGTAGCCGAACAGCGCCTTGCGCGAGAACGTGGCGATGACTTCGGAGAACACGCCGAATGCCGGCAGAACCAGGATATAGACTTCCGGGTGACCCCAGATCCAGATCAGGTTGATGTACAGCATGGCGTTGCCGCCACCGTCATTGGTGAAGAAGTGCGTGCCCAGGTAACGGTCCAGGGTCAGCAGCACCAGGGTGATGGTCAGCACCGGGAAGGCGGCGATGATCAGCACGTTGGTGACCAGCGCGGTCCAGGTGAACACCGGCATCTGCATCAGCTTCATGCCGGGGGTGCGCATCTTCAGGATGGTGATGAAGAAGTTGATGCCGCTCAGCGTGGTACCCAGGCCAGCGACCTGCAGGCCCCAGATGTAGTAATCGACACCTACCCCTGGACTGTATTCCTTGCCCGACAACGGCGGGAAGGCCAGCCAGCCGGTCTGCGCGAACTCACCGACACCCAGCGAGATCATCACCAGGCCCGCGCCCGCCACGAACAGCCAGAAGCTGAGCGAGTTGACGAACGGGAAGGCGACGTCGCGTGCGCCGATCTGCAGCGGCACGACGACGTTCATCAGGCCGGTGATCAGCGGCATCGCCACGAAGAAGATCATGATCACGCCGTGGGCGGTGAAGATCTGGTCGTAGTGATGCGGCGGCAGGACGCCCTCGGCGCCGCCGGCCGCCATCGCCTGCTGGACACGCATCATGATCGCGTCGGCAAAGCCGCGCAGCAGCATGACGAAGGCGACGATGAGGTACATCACGCCGATCTTCTTGTGGTCGACCGAGGTGAACCACTCTTTCCAGAGATAGCCCCACAGCTTGAACTTGGTGATCAGGGCCAGCAACAGCAGGCCACCGATGCCCGCGCCGATCAGCGTGGTGATGATGATCGGGTCGTGCGGGATGTCGGCAAATGTCAGTTTACCCAACAGATTCATGCTCATTCTCCCGAGCCGCCGTGGCCGGTGTGACCGGCGGCGGCGTGCTCGTCTGCAGTGTGTTCGGCATGCGCATCGGCGGCACCGGCCGCATGGCCGGCGTGCGCGTCGGCGGCGCCGGCAGCGTCATGACCATCGGCCATACCCGGCATGGCGTGGCCTTCGTGGCTTTCGCCCTCGGCGCCGTCATGCTTCATGGCCTTGTGGTCGTGCTTCATGCCGTAGTGCTGGTTGTCGCCCATGTGCTTGGCGATCACCCAGTCGAACAGGCCAGCCTCGACGGTGCCGTAGTAGGTCACCGGGTGCCAGTCGTGGTTCTTCTCGGCGCCCAGCGCGTTGAAGGCGGCCTTGTCCAGGCTGCCGCTCTCGGCACGCACCTTGGTCAGCCACGCCTGGTACTGCGCGTCGGTCACCGAGTGGGCACTGAAATGCATCTTGCTGAAGCCCGCGCCGCTGTAGTGCGAGGACATGCCCGGGAATTCACCGGTCTCGTTGGCGATCAGATGGAGCTTGGTCTCCATCGCCGTCATCGAGTAGATCATGCTGCCCAGATGCGGGATGAAGAACGCATTCATCACCGAATCGGACGTGATCTTGAAGTTCAGCGGGGTATCGACCGGGAAGGTGATCTCGTTGACCGTGGCGATCTTCTCTTCCGGATAGATGAACAGCCACTTCCAGTCCAGCGAAATGGCCTCGATCACCACCGGCTTCTTGTCGGAAACAAGAGGACGGTACGGATCCAGCGCGTGCGAGGAGCGCCAGGTCAGCACTGCCAGCACCAGCACGATCATGCACGGGATCGACCACACCACCACTTCGATCGCGGTGGAATGCGACCACTTCGGCTCATAGCGGGCCTTGGTGTTGGACGCACGGTACTTCCACGCGAAGGCCAGGGTCATGACGATGACCGGCACGACGACCAGCAGCATCAGCACGGTAGCCGTGATCAGCAGGGTCTTTTCGTCGTGGCCGATCTGGCCCTTGGGGTTGAGGATGGCCGAGTTGCAGCCCGTGAGGAACACGGACAACGCAAACAGCAGGCCCGGACGCAAAAAGCGTCCAAGGGGTTTCAACGGAATCATCGGTCGATCCAATTGCGTAGGGAATGCAGGTCAGGCCCGCCCCATCCCGGCCAAAGCCGGTTGTGCCGGTCCAGGGGGACGGGCACAGGGACGTTCTTGTCAGCCCTCTAATTTTAGGCCGTCACGCACCATTTAAGAAAGGCATTGACAATGATCCAGCGCAGGAAAGCCCTGTTTTGGGCTGCGACACGTTGTCGCACCGCGCGCAGGGCGCCCGGATCGGCACAGTTCCCGCCGTTCAGGTATAGACAATTGCCCCCCCTCTCACCTTGCTAATGGATGGAGTCGATTCTTCCAACGGCTCACAGCTACAATCTTGACGCTTTGTTAACAGGGGAAGAGGATGAAACACCAGGATGCAGCAACCGCCGTTGCTGCCAACGCGCATGGACCATATCGCGCGGACATTGACGGCCTGCGCGCCATCGCGGTTGTAGGCGTATTGCTCTACCACGCATTTCCGAAACTCCTGCCCGGCGGATTCGTCGGTGTGGACGTCTTCTTCGTCATTTCCGGCTTCCTGATCACCCGGGTGATCCTGGATGGCCTGGACCAGTCCCGCTTCAGCATCGGCGACTTCTACGCGCGCCGCGTGCGACGGATCTTCCCCGCTCTGCTGCTGGTCCTGGCGGCCTGCTTCGCGTTCGGCTGGAAGACCATGCTGGCCGAGGATCTGGCTCATCTCGGCAAGCAGACCGCCGGGGGTGCCGGGTTCGTCGCCAACCTGGTGCTCTGGAGCGAAGCGGGCTACTTCGACATCGCTTCGGCGAGCAAGCCGCTGCTGCATCTTTGGTCGCTGGGCATCGAAGAGCAGTTCTACCTGGCCTGGCCGTTGCTGCTGTGGGCGGCCTGGCGGATGCGCCTGCCGCTGATGCCGGTCATCATCGCCACCGCCGTCGCCTCCTTCCTGGTGAACCTGCACCATCAGGGCGGCAACCCGACCGCCGCGTTCTACTCCCCCCTGTCACGGGCCTGGGAATTGATGATCGGCGGCATGCTGGCGCACTGGAGCTCTGTGCAAGGTGCCCGTGAGCGCACCCGGTGGGCGGCCCGCCTGAGCCGTTCCGGCATGGCGATGCCTGCCGAAACCGCGGCGCTGGTCCGCGCCTGCGCTGCATGGGTGGGCGTGGCCCTGATCGTGATCGCAATGCTGAGCATCCGTTCGACCATGCCTTTCCCAGGCGTGCGCGCCCTGCTGCCGACCCTGGGCACCGCCCTGCTGATTGGCGCGGGTCCGTCCACCCCCGTAGCGCGTTGGATTCTCTCCAGCCGCCCCTTCGTGTGGATCGGCCTGATCAGCTACCCCCTGTATCTCTGGCACTGGCCGCTGCTCACCCTGTCCCGCAATGCCTACGGCGACCTCAGCAGCCTGGACCGCGCTGGCCTGCTGCTGGCCAGCGTGGTTCTCGCCTTGCTTACCTGGCGCCTGGTCGAGCGGCCGCTTCGCTCCTCGCGGCGCGGCGGCATCAAGGTCGCCATCCTGCTGGTGGGCATGGCCATCATCGGCGTGCTCGGCTACAAAACCTGGAAGAACGCGGGATATCCCTCCCGCTATCCGGAGATCATCCAGCGCGCCACTGAGTACGACCTGGAGGCCTATCGCGCCGGGCTGCGCAACCATGTCTGCTTCATGGAACTGGGCGACAACGCCGACAAGTACGCAGCGGAGTGCGTGGACGACGGTACCCAGCCGCTCTGGGTGCTGTGGGGCGACTCGTCCGCGGCGTCGCTGTACACCGGCATCCGCAGCCTGCAGCAGCGCAGCAGCCAGATGCGCCTGGCGCAGTTCACGTCCTCGGCCTGCCCGCCGATGGCCGGCTTCGCAGGCCCCAATCCGGCGTGTACGTACAACAACGACTGGGCCCTGGCCTCTATCGCGCGGCTCAAGCCGGACACCGTGCTGATGGCCGCCATGTGGCACGAGTACGACAAGGCGAAACTTCCGGCCACGCTTGCCCACCTCAAGGCCCTCGGCGTTCGCCGCGTGGTCATGCTGGGGCCGCCGCCGTCGTGGAAGGACACCCCGTCGCGGATCGTGTTCAATATCTGGCGCGACGACCCGCTGCATGCCACGCCTTCGTCGCGCCTGGACTACAGCAAGTACGGCATGGGGCAGGATGCCGCGGCCGGTGCGGCCGATTACCGGACCGCCACGGCCGAAGTGCTCCTGCGCGATATCGCCAAACAGACCGGCGTGGAGTACATCTCGCTGACCGAGGTGCTGTGCAACGATGACGGCTGCCTGACCCGCTCTGATTCAAAGAGCGGTGAGACGTTCTATCTGGATATCGTGCACCTCACCCCGGCCGGGTCGCGCTTCACCGTGGACCTGATCGGCAAGCAGCTGCTGCAGGACGCGCCCTGACGCCGGACGCGAACGCACCCGCTGTCCTGACGCAGGCGGCCGCTCCGGTACTGGAGCGGCCGTCTGCGTTCAAGGCGGTGTTACCCGGCGGGCGGGGCAACGGCGTTCGGGCACGGCGTACCCGCCGCGTAATGCTCCAGATTGCGCAGGGTGATCTGCGCGATCTCCTGCAGCGCCTCAGCAGTGAAGAAGCCCTGGTGGCCCGTCACCAGGACGTTGGGGAAGGTCATCAGGCGCTGGAACACCTCGTCGTCGATGATCTCGCCGGAGCGGTCCTGGAAGAACAGCGCGCTCTCCTGCTCGTATACGTCGATGGCCAGCTGGGCGAGATGGCGCGACTTCAGCGCATCGATCACCGCATGGGTGTCCACCAGCCCGCCACGTGAGGTGTTGACCAGCATCGCGCCAGGCTTCATCGATGCCAGTGCGGCAGCATCGATCAGGTGGTGGGTCTGCGGCGTCAGCGGGCAATGCAGCGAGACGATGTCCGAGCGCGCCAGCAGCACCTCCAGCGCAACGGATTGGCCGAGCGCCTCGAACGCGGCGGACGGCCACGGGTCGTGGCCCAGCACCGTGCATCCCATGCCGTGGAAGATGCGGGCGGTGGCCAGGCCGATCTGCCCGGTACCGACGATGCCCACTGTTTTGCCGTGCAACGTGCGACCGAGCAGGCCATCGAGCATGAAGTTGCCGTCGCGCACGCGGTTGTAGGCGCGGTGCGTCTGACGATTGAGCGTCATGACCAGCGTCAGCGTGTGTTCGGCCACCGCCTCAGGGGAATACGCCGGCACGCGCGCCACGAACAGCCCGAGCCGCTGTGCAGTGACCAGATCGACCATGTTGAATCCCGCGCAGCGCAGCAGCAACGCACGCACCCCCTGGGCATGCAGCGCCTCCAGCACCGGCGCGTCCAGGCGATCGTTGACGAACACACAGACCGCTTCGCAGTCCTGCGCCAGCGCCACCGTGTGCACATCCAGCGCGGCGTCAAAGTACAGAAACCCGAAGGCAGCGTTCCCGCCATCACGTGCGTTGGCGGCATCCAGGAACAGACGGTCGTAGGGGCGTGCGCTGAAAACGGCGATCTTCATCGGGAGCTCGGTGAGTGGGCCCCTGCCACGATAGCGCGGAAGCGCGTGCCCGGGCCGCTCAGATTCCCGCGTTGAAGGTCACGGGGATGCGCAGCGTGATCTCCTCCACGTCCGTCACGGCCCGCGTCGGAGTCACATGCCAGCCGCGCGCGGCCTGCAACGCCGCGCGGTCGAGCTCGGGGTGGCCACTGCTCTCGGCCACGCGCGCGTCCAGCACCCGCCCGCCGGCAGACATCCTGAGCACCAGCACGACGCGTCCATCGGGCCGTTCGCCCCCCTGCATCGTGGGATAGCGCGGGGGATGGCGGCGCGCCTGCGCCGACAGCTGCGCCCCAAGCGACTGCGCAGGATCCAACTGCGGCGGTGGCGGCGTGGTACCGACCGGGAACGGCGCGGCATCCTCCGCAGGAGGCGACGCCTGGACCGCGGCAGGCGCCTTGAACACGACCTCGACGCGCCTGCGCTCGCCGCCCTTGGGCACCTTGGTGGCGCTTCGCCAGTCGCGCGCGCCATGTCGCGCCGCCTGGTCCAGGTCCGGGCTGCCGCTGCCGGTCTCGATCAAGACCGACGTCACCTGCCCGTCCTCCCAGACATCGAGCACCAGCACCGCACGCGTGTCCGTGACGATACCCGGCGGGCGCAACGGGATGCCCGGCGGCGTCACCTTGAATCCGGCGGCGGCCAGATCAACCTGCACCTCGCCACGATCGCGGCGCGGCATCGGCGCCGGCGGTTCCGGCGGCGGCCGCAGTGCCAGTCCCGTACGCTCGATCAACAATCCGGCCGGCGGCATAGCCCGCTCGGCCTGCACGTCGTGACGCGGCGTGCGCCCGGTCGGCACCTCGATCACCCGCTCGGCGCGCGGCACCGCATCCGGCCCCTGTGCAGGCGCGGGATCGGCGGCGGGCTTGCCGATCAACAAGGCCGCACGCGACGCCAGAATGTCCCGTCGGGTCGACGACCCGCTCCCGGCCACCGTCGACATGGTCAAGACATCGCTGCCCAGCATCAGCGTGTTCACGTCGAATGCGCCGGCATCGGCGCCGACCATGCGCTCGCGCCCTTCAAGTATGCCGGCGATCACCAGCGCGCCCAGCGACAGCTCTTCGTCCTTGTCCACCACCGTTGCCGCGTAGGCTTCCCACAGCCGCCGGTCCATCGGCGCATAGGCGAACAGCACCTCCTGCAGCGCATGGACCCGCCACAACCGTCGCTCCATCGCGGCATCGGACTCGGCATCGACGGCCCCGTCACGGCCCAACCACCGCGATACCGCCAGCGTCCTGAGATCGATCGCCATCAACCGCAGCGGCACGTTGATGTTCGACGCAGACTGATCCCACATCTGTTCCAGCAGTTCCACCTGCCGCGCTTCCAGCGTCTGGATCTGCTCGGCGGTGGCCGGGTCCGGGGCCGGCACGCGTCGTCCGCGCGCATCCCGCCCGCCGACGTTCAGCTTGCCCAGCGCCTCCACGGTGTCGTTGTAGGCCAGCCGCAGGCGCTCATAGGCGGCCGCATCCTCCGCCACCCGGGGCGGGTTGCGCGACCACCGGTGCAGCTCCTCGAGCAGCGCATCGGCACCCTGGCGATCACCGCGCGCCGCGGCCCGTGCGGTCTCCTGCACCTTGGCCACCATCTCGCGTTCGAAGTGGGCGCGCGAATACCAGCGCGGCACGTGGCCATGCTGTTCCGGCGCGTCCTCGGCCTGTTCCACCGGCGCGGCGTTGCGGGCGGCCCGTTCCGGCGACAGGCCGGTGGCAAAGAAGATCAGGAAGAACACGAAGCCCAGACCACCGCCGGCGAGCAGATAGCTCAACGCGCGGTCCTGCCACGCCACGCGCAGGAACGACAGCACCGACACCGTGCCGCCCAGCAGCACCGCCGTGCGGAACGCCGCGCGGCTGTCGCCGAGCGGGCCGGTGGCCAGCAGGTGGCCCACCCAGGCGATGGCCCCGTACACCAGCGCGCCCGTCCAGCCCCAGAACGGCGACAGCCCGATGAAGACCACCACGGCGATGATCAGGATCGCGACGACCTTCATGGCCGTCTGCTCAGGATCAGCACCGGCACGAACAGGATGAAGGCCAGAATCGCGATGCCCAGCATGACCAGATGCATCCCCAGCGGCAGGCCGTCGGCCATTGCCGGCACCACCAGGTCCGCATAGCGCCGGAAGGCCGGCATGCCCCACCCCATCACCCAGCCCAGCAGCAGGGTACCGATCACCGCCATCGCCGCCCGCGTACCGATGCCGGGCAGCGTGCTGGCCGTTGCCGCCTGGCCCGCTGGAGCCGCCTGTCCGAGCGGCGCCCTGGCAGCGGCAGCGGTGTTGGCCGCCGGGCGCCGGGCCGGTTGCCGCCGCTTGCCGCCGTTGCCGGCCTTGCGCCGCGACTGCGCTTTGGCCGCGCGCACAGTGCCGGCCAGCAGCCCCGCGCGCGCGCAGGCCGCACAGGGCATGCCGGCAAAGTGCTGGTGCGCGGCATCCTGGCTGCATTCCACCAGGTGCCCTGCACTGCGCCGCGCGTAGTCCAGCAGCAGCGTGGCCCATTCCTGTGCCGACGGCCGGCGGCGCGCCTGGGTCGAGAACGCGCGGTCGAACATCTCGCGCAACGCCGCCGGAAACGCCTCATGGCCGCTTACCGGCGACGGCAGCATCTGCGCATGCGCCTTGCGCCCGTACGGGTAAAGGTTCGCGGCGATCCGCCCTGGCAGGTCGCTGGGCAGCGTCGCCCCCTTCGGCCGCCCCGCATAGGGGTGCAACCCCGAGTTGAGCAGCTGGAACACCATCACCGCCAGCGCAAAGCGGTCCTGCGCCTCTTCGGCACCAGCGCTCACGCCCCGCTGATGGAACTCGGCGGCCAGATAGTCCGGTGTGACCTGCCCCGCCGGAAAGCGCTCGCCCTTGCCCTGGATGCTGAAGCCGTCGCAATCGAGCATCGCGATGTACAGCGTCTCGCGGTAGAACCGCACGTTGAGTGGCTTGAGGTCCACGACATAGTGCTGGCGACGGTGCAGCGTGGCCAGCATCGCCGCCAGATTGGCGGCCAGGGTCATCTTCGCGCCGAGCCCGGTCGGCAGGCCTTCCGCGCGCGCCTGGCGTTCCTGCAGCACATGCTCCAGGTCGCTGGTGGCCGACACATCCAGAATCGGCATGGTGAACCCGATGAACTGCCGCGCGCGGTCGCGCAGCAGGCTCACCGGCCAGGCAATCTGCACCAGCCGCTGCCCGTTCTCTTCCACCGTCGGCAGGTCCGGCTGCAGCTCCAGCATCGCGCGCAGCTTGCGCTCGTACACCGGCGCGTCCTTGCTGGTGTGGTACAGCTTGGCCACTTCCTGTGGCCGCTCCTTCAGCAGGAACACGCTGCCGGCGCCACCACTCTTGAGCAGCCGCCCCAGCGTCAGCGGTGTGCCGCGCTGGTCATGGATGGTGTCGCCGCTGCGCGTCGGCATCGGCTCAGGCCGGCAGCGCCACCAGCAACGTCTTGTCGTCGCCGGTGATCTGGTCGGTCCGCGGGTCCGCCAGCGTCGCGCGCAGTGCTTCGCTGCCGTGTTCGCTGTCCACGCCGGCAAGATAGCGGAGTACCGGCGCAATGAAGGGCGGGAACAGGCTGTCGCCGGCGCGCGTCATCGCAAACGGCTGCACGCCGTCGGACATCAGCACCAGCGCCTGCACATCGCCCTCGAAGCGGGTCAGCCGCAACTGCTCGCGCCAGTTCGCGCCGGTCACGAACCAGGTCTCATTGGCGTATTCGCCATTGGCCGGCAGCGAGACCGCATCGGCCACGTCGCCCGTGAACGCGCAGGCCGCCACACCATCGCCGACGTGGAAGAACCAGCCCCCACGCGCGGTGGCAATCGCCCCTACCAGCGTGCAGGCGTGGTCGGAGAGCGTCAGCCCCTGGGCCGCCGCCACCGCCGCCAGCTGTTCGCGTGCGTCTTCGACAGCGGTTTCCAGCATCGCCCGCAGCACATCCACCGTCATCGCCGGCGGGTCATCGCCCAGCGTCGGCGCCCGGCCCACCGCCTCGACCACGCGAGCGGAAAAATGCTGCGCGCCCACGTCGCTGTGCGCAGCCGAGCCCGCGCCATCGCAGACCACCGCCACCACCATCCCGCGCACGCATGCCGATGCGAAGGCATCCTGGCAGGGTTGCCCGCGATCGAGATGGGAACGCCCCGTGGCCGATGCGGCCATCACGCGCCAGGACATGGTCAGACGGGTACTTGCGACCAGCTGTCCGTCGCCGGCAGCTGCACCTGGCCGCCGGGCGTCGAGTTGGACACCACGCGCATGCTCGCGCTGAGCCACAGGAACAGTTCCTTGAACTGCAGCCCCTGCAGGCGCTTCACGCCGCGCTCGCCATTGCGGCTGAACTGGCCAAGCACCCCCATATCGGCGTCGCCCACGGCAATGGGGAACACCGCCACCTTGTTCTGCTGCTCGGCATCGCGGCACTGCGCGGCCACCTCTTCCCACGCATCGGTGGGCTGGCCATCGGACATCAGGAACAGCCACGGCCGCGTATACGCCACGCCCGCCTGCCGGAAGCGGGACTTCTCGTCCTCGATCTCCTGCAGCGCCAGCTCCACGGCTGCGCCGGTGGGCGTGGTGCCATTGGCCACAAGCTGCGGCGCGGCGAAATCCATCGCGTCGCACCAGTCGCCACTGACCGCAGCGTTGTCCATGCCGCCGTACTCCACCAGCAGCACGCGCACGCGCTTGGCCGCGATCACATCGGCCTTCAATTCCTGCTCAAGCAGCTTCAGGCCCGCGTTCAACTGTTCGATCGGGCCGCCGCCCATGCTGCCGGAGCAGTCCAGTACCAGGATCAGCGGCGTGCGCTGCTCACTGTTGTCGACCAGCGAAACGTCGGGGATTGCGGCAATGGACATGGCGTCGAGCCTCCGTGCTCTTGGATCTGCGGAATATGTGAGGCGATTATAGGCCCGTCGGCACCATGCGATAGACCCCGCCCCCGCCTCTCCCCTACCATCGGGCCCTTGTGCGACGCGATGGGCAGATGTGCTTGAACAGCTTCAGCAGCTTCAACGGCCGCCGCAGCGGCAATGGAAAAGACGTCGTCATCCTCTCGCATGGCTTCGGCACCGACCAGAGCGCCTGGACCGCCCTGCGGCCCTGGTTCGAGGCACGCTATGACGTGATCTCCTTTGATCTTGCCGGCTGCGGGCCATTGGGCGCTGACGCTTACGACACCGAGCGGCACGGCTCGCTGTTCGGCTACGCCGACGACCTGCTCGACATCATCGACGAGCTCGACCTGCGCAACTGCACCTACATCGGGCACTCGATGAGCGGGATGATCGGTGCAGCCGCCTCGGTGGCGCGACCGGATCTGTTCGAGCGCATGGTCATCATCGGCGCCTCGCCCCGCTATCTCGACGACGACGGCTACACCGGCGGCTTCCAGCCGGATGACCTGGAACATCTGTTCGAGAGCATGCGCGCCAACTACCAGGCCTGGGTGGCCGGCTTTGCCCCGATGGTGGTCGGCGTGGACGACAGCGCGGTCATCGCCGACTTCTCCAACACCCTGTTCCAGATGCGCCCGGATATCGCCCTCAGTACCTCGCGGACAATCTTCACCTCCGACATGCGGTCGCTGGCGCCACAGCTTTCCACGCCGGTGCACCTGATCCAGACCGCCCACGACATGGCCGTGCCGGTCGCCGTCGGACAGTGGCTGGAGAAGGCCATCAACGGCGCGACCCTGGACGTGATCGACGCGTCGGGCCACCTCCCGCACATGACGGCACCGGAGGAAGTGATCCGCATCCTGGCGCATCGTCTCGGTGGGGCAGCGCGTTGACCACGACCGACAGCCAGGCACTGGCCGCGCTGTGCGACTTCGCACGGCTCACGACCCAGGCAGACCTGGTCATGGCCATCGAGATCCAGGCAGACGGGCGCGCCACCTGGGCCGCCGCGTCCCCCACCGTGCCGGCGGCCGGCTTCAACATGGCCCGCAGCGGCGTGTTCGACCACGCATGGGGTGACCAGCCGATGGAGGCGAGCGGCTTCCGGCTTCCTACGGCCTTCATGCACGCCCTTGGCGGCCCCGCCGCACACCTGCTGTTCGTCCCGGCGCCCTCCCACGGCGCGCCACGCAGTGGCCTGCTTCTGCTGTGGAGGCGCCACGCGCCAACCCTGACAGCGCAGATCCCACTGCTGGCTGGCAGCGTCGCCCGACTTCTCTCGGCGCGGCGCGAGGCCGTGCGCGAGTCCATCGTGCGCAACCAGTTCCTCGACCTGGTCGAGAGCGTCCCGGCAGGCATCGTTCTCATCGACGGCGATGGCCAGAACGCCGTCATCAACGAACGCGCGGCGGACCTGCTGGGCTGCACACCCGGCCACCACCGCGCCGCCGACCTCGCCGGCCCGATGCGGGCACTGCGGCAGCGCTGCGACAACCATGCCGAGCTGGACCAGGCCTACGCCGACCAGATCGGGGACATGAATTTCGCTGCGAAACTCCACTGGACGCTCGGCGAGCGCACCTACGAAGTGGATACCCACCCGGTGCGCGGCAATGGCGAGCACGGGCGCATCTGGCTGTTCGAGGACGTCACCGCCGACCTGCTGATGGCGGCCGAACTGCGCCGCCTCGCGGCGTCCGACCCGCTCACCGGCATCCCCAACCGTCGTCATTTCGAGGAGCGCTCCGCACAGATCATCGCGGCCCGCGAGGCCCAGGGGCGTGCCGTCGCCGTGCTCATGCTCGACGTGGACCATTTCAAGAAGATCAACGACACCTACGGGCATCCGGTCGGCGACGAAGTGCTGAAGGTCGTCGCAAAACGCTGCCGGGACGCGCTGCGCGACCGCGACCTGCTCGCCCGCTTTGGCGGGGAGGAGTTCATCGCCCTGCTGGCCGCGCCCGCCAGCGACGAGGTGCACATTACCGCCGAGCGCCTGCGCCGTGCGATTGCCGCCGAACCGATCAGCGTCGGTGGCGAACGGATTGCGGTATCCATCAGCGTCGGCGGCGCCATCGGTGACGCGCTGCCAGGGTGCGATCAGACATTGCTTGAGGAACTGATCGGGCGCGCCGACGAGGCGCTGTATGAGGCGAAAGCGGGCGGACGGAACCGGGTCAGGATGGCGGAGCCGGTGACGGAGTAGGCACAAACGCTGGTGAGCACAGCATCACCACACGCCAATCATCCAGCGCCATGACGACTCCAATGTTCGCCCGCACGAATACCGGCCGCGCGTTCAAAATCTGCCCTGTGTGCGCTTGCCAAGCAGCAAGGCCATGAACGGACCCAGCATGATGCGAATGCAGTCCGCGACCCATGCGCGACCATGCTGCCCCAGCTCCCTTGCTACCTCCGAGTAGCCAAAGACCCCCTGAAGCTTCCGCCAGCTGCTGCACGCAGATAGAACTTCTTTGCCGCATCCAGATCCACATCAGGCCTGATGCGATGGTAGCGCGCCCATCCAAGAACAACCTCTGGCGTCAAACCACTTCCGGCCGCCTCCTGCAGGTACCCAAACGCATTCTGGTACCCGCTCCGGTCCCCCTTCTTCATGCTCGCGCGAGCCAGGGAACAGAATGATATTGGATCTGGCGCTATCAACGATGCTTGACGATAGTTGTAGATAGCTCTCTCTATATCGGGCTGAAGATCGTGGCCGCTATCTTCATACGCCAGCCCTCGACACCAGTAGCCTGACAACCTGTCTGCCTCATCCTCTTCCCGCGCTTGCTGGCGACGCTCCGCATAGAACGCCATGCCGACGTCACAACCGAAGTGATTCACTTACCCGAAGACGCGTGGAGCTTCCCAAACTCTTCCGCGATGGCACGATTCGCCTTCACACCGATGCCCCAGTAGAACATCCTTCTCAGCTGTGCCGCCGATGACACGTCACCACAACGCCACGCCCGGAGATAGAGTGCAGCCGCCTTCGCCAGGTCTTTCCTGACACCCTCACCATCTTCGTAGCAGACGGCAAGATCGTATGCAGCCTCTGCGACGTCATTGGCCGCAGCCTGCTTGAATAGCGCGACGGCCTTCTTCAAGTTCTTCTTTACATGCCTTCCATACAGATACCAGGTGCCCAGCGCATAGTGCGCTCTGTAGTCCCCAGCCTCCATCGCCGCTACCAGCAGGGGATGGGCCTTTTCAGCGGCATCCTCATTGTTCATTATTGAAAGAGCTTCTTCGTAGTATTCGCTTCTCATTTCCCTTCCGAAATGCGGTTGCTTCCAATAGTTGTCCGAACGTGTCTGAGCTATCTGCTTGACCTGCGGCCGTGCCCCGTGACGGGCGTGCTCAGCACGTACTCCCGCAGCATCGGCAACACGATCCCGATACCGTCCCCCAAGAGGCCTTCGTCAATCATCTCCCTGGCGATCAAGGCGATATCCACTGCCTGCATCGTCAGGGTCCCACCGGCCGACGCCTGGATTGCAACCCGATGCAATGCAGCCACTGGATCAAGATGCCCACGGTCAAGGAACCACTGGACAAGCGCCAGGTGGAGGTCGGGCTGACACCCGGCAAGCGCGTAATGGTCAACCACCCAACGGCCTGCCCTGACCAGTGCGTCACTGTCGCCATGAACCAGATACGCATCCATATCCGACTCAATGGGCGTTGGTACATCAAGCTCGCCTGCCCAGTATTGGCAGATGAGGTCGGGAGCGGGAGCCGTGCCAGCCCCAAGCAACCCATTGCTGAGAACGGCGATGACGATGTCGATGGCGCCCTGCTCCGTTAAATGTAGCTATCGTCGCTACGCATTCGCTCAAAATGGCCTGATCATTTCCTGACCCGCGGCCAGGAATCGACGAAACGGGCCCGTACTTCGGGCAGCTTCAGCCTGTGCCGTCTCACACTTCCGTTCACTGGAACGCTCAGGTGAGCCCGCCAACTCGATGACGTGCCAGCTCATGGACTACGCAAAGCATGCAAATCGGATAAGAGCTGCCTCGCCCTTGCATTGTCAAGCCAACCATTTATCTCAGGGCTTGATATGGCAAAGATCACTGCCGGGATCGCTTCATTGGTCTCAAACGCCACTCCGTCGTTCGCGTCATGGAACTCGGCCCAATCAGCTATTTCCTCTTTCGTGATCTCGCCCGCCAGAAACGCATTCAATGCCCTGGCAACTTCCAAACTCGACAATAGCAGCCATTGGCCGGATTCTTCTGCAGCAGCCAGCTTTGCATGCAACACGTCTAGGGAGTATTCCGAGTCCGTCATCACTTGCGCTTGTCCTTCTCGTGAGTACCTACCCATCCGGGACTACCGTCAATCTTATGTATCGGATCGTGTCGCCTACATCATCGCCCGCGACACCGGAACGAGTCCGAATCAAGCAGGCCCGATGGCCAACAGAACAGCTTCAGTCCCGACCTCCGCACAGATCCGAAGCGCCCGCTCCCGGGCTTCAGACGCCGTCACCCGTCCTGCCATCTTCAGCACTTCAGGCAATGCCTCCGCATCAAGCGCGATCTGGTTCACAACTTCCTCTTGAATGCGGCGGTGCAGCTCAACAGCAGGACCTAGCCGCGCTCTCTCTTCAGCGTGCAGCAGACTTGAATCCTCGTGACCGTCCAACGCCTCGGAGTAATAGAAGTTGGCGTAATTGTCGATGAAGCTCTGAACGTTGACAGCACCGAGCGCAAAATCCCTCACAAGCCTCGTCATATCGATGATCCCAGTCGGGTCATTCATGGTCTACGCAGTGCCTCTCATCTCTATTGGGAAGCCAAGGTGGCTTCCATCGGGAGTTGTTTACACCTGGCACTTGGCCCGGCGGGCGTGCCATACGCCATGTTCGGACTCCTGAGCCAGCTTGAGACGGGAGCGATCACTGCGAAACGTACGTGGACCCGGCGCAATGGACGGGCGTTTCTCCAGCAGCTTGTCCGTCACGAGCCACGAGAAGAACACTTCATTACGCCCTGATGGGGCGCTGCGCCCAATCGTCATCACACTGCCGCGCGTACCACTTTTGAAGCAATGAGATCGCAGCTTCCATCGTCACCCTCACGTCTACGTGCACCTGACGCGACACTTTTGACCCTTAGAGCCACCTTCGGCGTGCTAGGAGAGCACACTACCTGCAGTGGTCGAGCAGGAACAAACTCCACACGAGCACGTCGTCTTGGCGACACCTGACCCCGCCACATCCCGCCTGACAGATCACAACGCAAACACTGTCGCCTGCGGAAACTCTCCCACCACAATTTCAACGCAAGAAACAGATGAAGCAGCAGGTAAATCAATCCAAAGCAAGCCCACACCCCCAATCCAACACCAAGCGCGTCTGGGTGGCCTCCATATGTGAGGACAGCAAAGAACACAAGACCCTTTAGCCCAGCAAAAAAAAACGTCACCACGATTCCCTTGACTAAAGTGTTCACTACTTCCTCTCCTGCTGCTTCTGAACGCAACTCGCCCCTGCTCCCGCGGCATCCTGGCCAGCTTGTGACGCCGCACCTTGGACTGCTGATTGTCGAGGCACAGCAACCCCAGTCGATGCCGTGGTCGCGGCACGGTTGGTCGCCCCTCCGGGGCATTATGACTGGGTCAACCTTTGAAGTGTTCCCCGCGCTGTTGGTCCACCAAAATCGCCGATGACCACGCCGACACCTGTGGCACCTATCAGTCGTGTCTCCAAAGCACGTTGCACATCACGTATCTTCAAGCCTCACCAATTGATCCTCATGAATTTCCGTAGAAGTGCCATCCTCGTACTCCACCGAATAGACCACTCCAGCGGGGAATTTTTTAAAGTAGCTCCCACTGGGTCGATCTGAAAAGACGCCGACCACCCAGACCAGCGCTCCCGGTCGCAAATCAATTCCTGCAGAATCCGCAACGTTGGCGCGGTCTCCGTAATCAAGCTTCGGCATCGTCACTCACTTTGGAACTCGTTAAGGTTTAGCCTACTTAAGCGGAAGAGGTGGGTTGCCTGCGTCGTCAGTCACTGCGGGACGATGCGCGTGTGGCTGTCGAGCGCCCGTCGAGACGACAGCACCTCCTGCGGTCACCGCCTCCGCAAAAGTGGTAGCAACAGATAGGAAAGAGCAGGAATGCGGCTTCCTGACAATTCCAATGCGATTCAACACAGCGTGTCAAATGCTGACAGCGATCCAAGCAACTCACAACTGATCGAACAGCCCCAACTCCGGCCGAGAAGACCGGCATGGACCGTCACGATCCAAGCTTTGGGCCCCGGGGCTTCACGCGAAGAATCAGGCCGCGAACCTGAGCATCCCTGAGCTCGCAGGGGCGGTCCTTGGGCTCAGCTGTGAACGATGCGCTTGGTGAGTGCGGATGACAGTGACCGACTGCCGGTAAGTGGCGATAGAGCCAGAGTAGAACAGGATGAGAGCCGGTGCTTGGATGAGGATCGTCCGCAGTGGACCACCCCACCCCCATACGGTTGCCAGTTCAATCAAAAATCAATCTGAAATTAATGAAATTCAAACAGGCACGCGGGCGCTACGGAACGTATACCAACACTACCTCGTATCGATATTCATCATCAACTTCATACACATGGACCTGAAGCACCAGGTCACTTCTCCCCTCCTCCTCTGTATAAAGATCAACGAGAACGTCCCAAAAATCTCCGTACCAAATGCATAAAGAAGAGTTCCAGGATTCATCCGGCAACTTTCTCAGATGTGCGCCATACGCGCGGATGTTCTCCTGCGCGCTCACCCACACATCCGGAGACTGAAGGCTTACGCGCGGCAGCAATGGCTCGCCCCCCTGGATCAGCGCATCGACGATAGCGGTGAGCGTGGGGCGCCACGCTTGCGGCACCGCAATCTCGTTTTCGCCATCTTTGGCTACGATCGTCTCATTCATTGCTGATCTCTCCCGTGCAATTTCTTGTGGCAGTCCACACAGACCTCAGCGTGATTGGAGGAAGGTTCCGTCGCACTGGAATACCAGACGGCCGTCCTGCGCAACTGGGAGAGTACGCCCCCGGCACCTGGAGTGAATGCCAGAATTCGGCGTCCCGAATGATCCTCAGTCGTCAGTCCACCTTCATCAGATACATGTTGATCGCAGCAACCCCTGCCGACTGATCCGCGTAGATGATTGTCAGTGGGATGGGTGCGCCCTTATCGCAGGGCCATAGAGAATCGGGCGCTTGTGCGACAGTAGCGCTGCCGTTTGCTGCAACCGTCAGACACGCTTTGGGGCGGTACATGAGCTTCGGCGAGCCTGTGACGTCTGTCACGACGCCCGATGGGTCGACCAACTTGACCTGGATCTGGAACGTAGCCCCCTGTGCAACGCCGACCTGGGAGACCAAGGCACCGCTGAGCACCTCCTCTCCGCTTCCGCCGCTTGAAGACTGGGAAAGCTCCCACTCGCCAACCAGCGCCTCCCCTGCAATTGCGGCGCGAAGATGCCAGGCGGGGCGGCCGTCATCCCCGGCGTTGACGCCAAACGCCACTGCGCTCAACAGCATTGCAGTCAATAGTCGGCTTTGCATGATTCCTCCTTGATACAGGCCTTGACGAAAAACGGTGGAGTACTGACACCGTGGCAGCTACTCCTAGGTGCGTCGAGGCCTACGCGGGACTCGATGCGAGGCGATGCCTGGACGAGTGACGACCGAAGCGATTGCTGCGTCCAGCGCCCCAGCCTGATCAAGCGCCCAATTACGTACGCCCACCATTTCCAGAGACTCGCCTGCGCCCAGTATCGAATCGATTTGTTCTGACCATACATACTGAACCACGATCACGACTCCTTTCCAGTCTTCCGCACCTGACGACCCAACGCCCTTCTCTCCACCTTCAACTGATCAGAGAGACCAGTGCGTGCCTGAGAGAAGAGTCGTTTTCCACCACCGCAACCAGATCCATGTCCGGGTCGCCTCCGCCAGCCCCAAACAGGAAATACTCAAGCGCCTCGCCTTCCTCCGAACTGGAAGACGTCACCACGTCAAGATTGTCATCGAGCTCCAGCACTGCATCAAGAGCGTCCTCCAGCGCATCGGAAAACTGTCCAGCGCAACAAACCTCCTTGCAACCCAAACGAACTGCCTGAAGTGCAATGCTCAAGGACGATTCGACGTCCGACATTGTGGAAGCAGGAAGCAACAACGTGCAGTTCTTACTATTGATGCTCTTTTCGGTCCGCGCAAAGGATTCGACATCGCATAGGAAAACTCTGCGAGATCCAAAATTCATCATCATGATCCAGGCCTCGACGGCGGTGGGCATTCGGCCAGGTTTTCGGGAATGGGAGGCTGTCAAACGTCAGCCGGTAATGCGCATTGAAGCCGGTTCATCGCAAGCAAGCTGGCAGCCGCCATGAATACCACATTTTGTGCGCCGAAGGCTGCATACGAAGAATCAGGCCGCGAACCTGGGCGTCCCTGAACTCGTAGGGGCGATCTCGGGGCTCAGCTGTGAGAACAATGCGTTTGGTGAGGGCGGATGACATTAGGCAACCTATCCATCAGTGGCGATAAGGCCAAGTTAGGACAGGATGCGAGACGGTGTCTGGATGCGGATCGTCCGCAAGCAGGTCCTTCTGGAGATAACCTTCCACAAGGCAAGCAAGGCTAGCCGTCCGACTCTGCTGCAACTAGCAACTTCCACCGCTGATGCTTCGTTGCCGTGTCAAAGACAATGATGACTACCGCTCAGCGCCCAACATGAATATGACCGCATTTCCCATTGAAACACAGGAAAGAGAGCCGCCTAAACATGGTCCAGAGCCGGTCGGACGCTCCATCACAACTTGCCAGACAGAATCCTCAATCCCCACATCCTCGTCCGTAGCAACCAGTTCAATGACTGAGTCACCCATAGATAGAGCAAGCCGCCCCTCGGAATCGAGCTCAACACCGGAGACTTCAACGCCAATCTTTCCATAGACCTCTGGGAGGAATACCGCCCTACCCACAAAGAAATCAACATTCCCGACATTGCCGGGAGATGTGAGGCCATCACGGAGAGTGACCGCACATGAGAAGCTCAGATCCACGTACAACGATTTATCAGGGCACGCCGATGCATTGATTAGCCTCAACGTTACCTGAAGGCTACTTACGTTGAATGAATCAAGATATGAACCAAGCAGCATCCCCTCCAAGCTCGAGAGGGCAGCCGCAACATCAACTTCCATCCTTTCGATTCGCGTCATCACAATCTATCTCGATAGTAGATATGACTTCCCGTGCACTGCTCGCCCTTGGGAATACTGCCAAAGTTCTTACCATTCTCAGGATTTACGGGCTGACGCGGGGTGCCTTCTCGCGTCACCGATACTCTGTGTGGATGCTTTGGTCCTCCGTCCATGACTCTAACGTCCATCTTCATGGACGGCACATTGTGAAGCGTTCCCGATTCCGTGCCAGCGTTGTTCGATATCCGCGTTCCCATATACCCAGCATCCTCCAGCGCCGCCCTGGTGTCAGCAGGCCTATCTCCAACCTTCACCCCGGCAACGGTTCGACCTTGCATCTCCGATACCGCAGCCTTGGCAAAGGGGAGTGCCAGATGTTCGACCGAACCTAAGGTACGACGCTTACCGTGCGCCCAGGTGACGATCCAAGCCTTGTGCCCAGAGGGCTGCACACGAAGAATCAGACCGCGAACTTGAGCGTCCCTGAGCTCATAGGGGCGATCCTAGGCTCAGCCGTGAGAACGAGGCGTTTGGTGAGAGCGGATGACATCCGGCGGGTTGTCCGTAAGCGGCCATAAGACCAACTTAGGACAGGATACGAGGCGGTGTTTGGATGAGGATCGTCCGCATGAGATTTAATCTAAAGCGGACCCATCGCCGGCATGCAGGGCTTGCCGTCGATATCCGCTGCAGCGGCCGAGATACTGATCATGCCTCCTGACTGCATCTCAACCTTCAAAGAAACTCCGCCATCCGTTGACGAATCGTCCCAGGAAGCCTCATTGATTGAACTGCTTGGCCCCCAGTGCTCTCGCCTATCAGCTGAGAATTCGTGCAGCCCTCTGAAGAATATCGACCGGCTCAAAGAGCATTCGTCCAGCACAATGAGCACCGCCGAGCTTGCAGCCCAGTCGATTCGTATTTCCAGAAGCGTCCAATCATGCATCAGAACCTCACTTTGTCTTGAGGGGAAGATGCGCTTCCGGCGACTCCGGAGCGACATGCTTCCCATTGATATCCAAACGTTGGCCACTAGCATCATTCACATGACAATGGGGGCCGCAGGCAGCGTTGGGATGTACCAGTACCCTTTGATTACCATTCACTGGATCTACGTAGGCCCCTTTTCCAGCAGAGGGGTCCGGGCCCTTGGGCTGTAGACCGCTCTGCTTTGCAATCCCGTCGATCTCTCCCGCAGTACGTCCCGCGATGTCCTTTGGACTTATATCTGGCGACTTCGCTGGCTTGGTGACCCCACCAACCGTAACAACCCCAGTCCGCGGCGGTTGCATACGCAGTGGCGGCGCTCGAATGCCACCAGCATGGGACTGCCCGCCCTTGACGATACCGGAACCAATGGCATAGCCAGTCTGCTCAGCCCAATTGGCATGCAACGGAAATCCGTGCTCGTATCGGGAAGCGTTAAGTGTTCCGTTCTCAAAGCCGGTCTGGAAGTCACTCCAACTCTGTCTCCCGTCAGGATCAGTGAACTTGTACGGATTGCCGTTTGCATACCGATAGCGATTGAACTGCCCCACAGGCTGGTCATACGCAGTTACCGGATCCACCGACAGGAACACACCCAACTGCGGATCCATGTACCGCTGCTGCATTTGCACCAGCCCGGTCTCACCGTCCATCACATGCCCGGTTACGCATTACGAGCCCAGCCGAGTGGACCCTATTACCCGACCTCGCCGGGAAGAGTATAACGACGAGCCTCAACACGGACGGAGCGTAACGGCATGGACGGATGCCAACCCTAGCTTCGTCCACATGACTCACTCCGCGGCATGAGCCCCGTCGAGTACCGTACCGCCCACGTCAGAAGCTCTACTTTAGAAATGTCTGCTTGACGGGGGAGCTTACGCAATGACCAGCTTGCAGCGAATCCCTCACCAATCAATGAGTTCCAACACTCACCCAAACAAAAAGCCCCGGCCTACGCCGGGGCTGTCTGCTGCATCTGGTGCCGGACATAGGAATCGAACCTACGACCTACGTATCAAAGGCAGCCGATCTTGAATCGCCTACTCAGCGGCTTCGGATTCAAACCGTGCTTTGATCTCTCGAAACGCCGCGCGTGCGCCAGGCAAATCTTCATGAATGTCATCTGACAGATAAACATTATCGATGAACTCCTGAGGTCGCAAGTAAAACGAACCGTCGCTGTAGCCCGCCAGCCAGTACTTTGAAGCGCGGGCGTCAGTGACTTCAAAAAGTGCGGCCGGATACAACATCAGGCGGCCATACTCATCCTCAATGCCGTAAAGAATTGAGCGCTCCATCTTGCGAGAGTCATAGTAACAATCGACTGTAAAGACAATGTACTCGTGCCCCAACGAGACTTCGTAGCGGGATAGAGAGGGGTGAGCACCCATGGCAACGGTCGCTTCAATATTTTTCCGGACAGCACGCACCTTCATATCAAACTCGCCTATGGATTTATGACGGATTTTGGTTCAATGATCTGGCCTGTGTCCGCATTCCGGAATGCATGGGTCTCTACGTGCCCCCCGTCAGCAGCTTTGTATGACGAGCTTGATACTTTTTGATAGGAAGACGCATCGCCACCGTACTCACCCGCGAGACGCTCAGCTTGACGTAGGGGCTTCGGAGTAGAAGCACCATGAGTGACCTTGACGGCCCCACTCGCCAGCTCCCCCATCTGCTGCTCGCTAGCCAACATTTTTCCCAACTGTGCGGCTTCGTCACCATGCTTTAGGACTGCCTTTCCGGCATCACCGGCAAGTGGGACCAGACCAATTGCCGCCCCAGCAATATTCGCAGCTGTTGGAGCTTGGATTGCCTCAACGATACCTTTGACGTCACCCAAGACAGGAGTGAAGTCGGCAACTACAGGGAGGATCTGCCGGGCTTGCTCAGCTGTTACGGGATTGTAGAAATCCCTCGGCGCTCCCAGCGCTTGACGTCCATCCGGATCCGTGAACTTGTAAGGGTTCGAGTTCGCATACCGATATCGATTGAACTGCCCCACAGGCTGGTCATACGCAGTTACCGGATCCACCGACAGGAACACACCCAACTGCGGATCCATGTACCGCTGCTGCATTTGCACCAGCCCGGTCTCACCGTCCATCACATGCCCGGTGTAGCCAGGGCCATCCACCACCTTGCCGATGGGCGCGCCATACGGCTCGTAATGAGTACGCTCGATCACGTTACCGGAAGCATCAGTACTGGCAACCGGGCTACCCAGCGCATCGGTGTGCAGGTAGGTGATCTTGGCGTCCACACCTGCGTAGTCCCGGCGAGCGATCAGGCTACCGGCCAGATGGACGTACTCGCGCCCCAGGCCCTTGCGGCCATCACTCTGGAATACCAGCCGGCCGTCCTGCGCGTACTGCGAAAGCACCACTCCGAGTCCTGGGGCTGAGGCAAAGATGCGGCGCCCCAGCGCGTCATAGCGATAGCTCTCCTTTCCGCTGACCTCGCGCAGACGATTGCCATAGTCAAAAACGTGATTGAGGCCATTCTTCAGCTTCAGGTTGCCCTGCACGTCATAGCTCAGGCCGATAAGCGTATTGCCCGCACCATCCCGCACATTGGTGAGGCGGTTGTGCGCGTCGTACCAGTAGCGATGGTCTTTGACACCCGGCAACATCCAGCTGGTCAGGTTGTCCAGCGCGTCGTAGCTGAACCGGTGCCAGGAATCGCCGCCAAAGTTGCTGGATTCTGCCGCGATCAGACGATCCAGACCGTCGTAGAGCATGTGCCGGTTGTAGAACGCCCCCAGTGCCAGGTCATAGATGTCGCTGACATTGCCATTCCGATCGAATCGCGTATCAAAGTCGAGAACACCTGAATCCGTGCTTCGCACCGGCAGTTGACGCTCGTTCTGCTGCATCGTGTGCACGATGCCGTTGCCATAGGTGAATTGCTTGATGCCGCCATTCGCGTGGTAGCGAACGTCGGTAGCGAAGTTGCCGACCCGCGTGGCCTGGCCCAGCGCATCGGGCGCGTAGTCGACCGTCAGCCCGCTTGGCCAGGTCTGTCCGGCAAGATGACCATTGGCGTTGTAGTTGTAGACGATGGGCCAGTCATACCAGCCCGGCTGGGACAGGCCCTCCATCGTCAACAGGCGGCGCTTGTTGTAGGTGTAATGATTGGAGGCCGTGGTGGCCCCGCCCTCATTCCAGACCGTCAATCGCGATGGGAGCCCATCCGGCGTGTACGTCCAACTCGTGTTGCCGTTTCCGTCGGGAAATTGCAGATGGATTGGTCGATTTCGCACGTCATACTCACGATAGACGGCGCGGCCGCTGCTGCTGATGGCCTCGGTATTGCAGGTCAGTGGCGATGGAGAATCGACCCCGGATGCCGACCAGATCAGGTTGCCGGCGCCGTCGTAATCCATCAAGGTACTGCCGGTTTCCGGCTCGATCGTCTTGCACAGCTGCTGGCTGGGCGAGTAGACATAACGGCGGGCCACTGTCTGGCTGCCATCGGCATTGCCGCGGGCGATGATCAATGGCTTGTTGAAGATGTCCCGGGCGATATTCATCACCGTCCCTTCCGGCATCTGGATCGACACCGGGTGCTCATAGGACGGCTCATCGAACATCTGGAACCGGGTCTGCGTCACCTGCCCCCTGGGGTTGGTCACGCGCATCTGCCCACTTGGCAGATATTCGGTGAGGGTGGTCAACAGACCATGCTCGCTGTCCTGCGAACTTGAGGTCACCCGCCCCAGTGCGTCGTACTCCTTCCAGGTGCCCTTCCAGGGAACCGGAAAGTCTGAAACCGGGTACGACGAGAATGTCTGCCGCCCCTGGGCATCGTAAGCAAACAACTGCAGGCGCTGCGTGGCGGCTTGATTGCCCGCATCGAACTCCTGGGTGAGCATCGGTCGCAGCAACGCATCGAAGTAGGTGATCTTGCGTGCGTTGCCCGTGACCGTTGTCTGCCGCCAATGACCCGGAGGAATACCGTACTCATTGATCGGCACCCACTCGAGTGCCTGCCTCTTTGCATTCCAGGCGACGCTGTCATCGCTGGGATACTCGACGCGCGTCAGCCGTCCCATCCCGTCATATTCGTACTGGGTGAGGTAGTCATTCTCGTCGGCGACGGCGGTAATCCAGCCAGAATCGTTGACGGCGGCCCGGGTCATCGTGCCGTCGGCATGGATTATCCACTGTGGGATACCCAGCTTCCACCGCTCCAACGTGGTCGTGTTGCCATTGCCATCCTTGACCGACGCGACATTGCCGTCGGCGGCGTAGGTTACCTGCTGCGCCAAGCGCCCGAAGACGTAGGCACGTACAGGTTGCGCGGTGGCTGTATCGAACTCGGTGCGCGATTGCTCGATGCCGTTCACCAGGCTTCTGGCCACCTGGCCCCGCACCCATAGCTGCGGGTTGTCGTAGTACTGGGTCGAGATGCTCCGGCCCTGGCCGTTCGAGTTGGACTCAGCAACTTCGATCTCGCGCACGGAGGGATCGAACGCCTGGACCGTTCGGGTGAACTGCACGCCATCCTGGGTAGTCAGCGTGGACTGGACCGGCCTGTTCAGGTGCTCGCCCAGCTCGGTGGCACCGTACTTCAGGTTGCGTCCTGCCTCGCGTGGGAATGGCGCAGTGGCAAGCTCCGCATCGGGGTAGTAGACGCTGCGATCGGTGCGGACAACGGCGCCGCCGGAACTGGTGGAGGTCGCCAGCAGCAGGCCATCGTTGTAGGCGACCTCCTTGCCGAACTCATAGGTCTTGACCACACCGTCCGGCTGGGTCTCGATCGTGATCTTCGGTTCGGACTGGCCCACCGGCACCATCGGCCATCCCTGCTGACGCACCTCGCGGTTGTACTTCCCACCCAGGTTGGCGTACTGATAGGTCCAACTCGCCCTCGGCACGCCGGGGCCTTCGATGGTCCTGGCGACCAGCGACATCGCGTCTCGATAGATGGGGGTGAGATTCCAACCATCTGCAAGCAACTGGTCATCGCCAGAAGTCTGGCAGTTGAAGGGAACGTTCTTGCGCCCATGGCGGAACGGCCGGAACGCGAACGCTCCCACAACACCCGAGGGATGTTTGATGCTGATCACCACCTCGGTCTGCACGATCTTGTTGGTCTTCGCGCACATGGCCGGAGTGTCCATGTACTGGACCTCAGCTTGACCAATGTAATCCGGGTACTTCTTGGTCACGCCGACCGGCGGCAGGTTGTAGCGCCAGTACGTTCCATCCGGTAGCACCACGGTTTGCAGCTCCCCCTGAGGCGTGTAGCCATAGGTCCAGTTCCTGCCGCCCGCCGATGCGCTAACAACACGCCCCTGCGCATCGTACGCCAGGCTGATACTGCGCCCGTCACTGGCATTAATGCGCTGCAGCTGCCCACCATTCCACTCATAACGAACCCAGTTGCCGAAACGATCGACCACCTGGGACGGGTAGAGGAAGACCTTCCTACGCTTCAGCGTCGCATGGGTGACGGTGTCATAAGGCTGCAGCACCGCGTAGTCTTCGTCGCGGGCCACCATCCAGTCGAAGTAGTACTTGTTGCCATCAGGCGAGTGGCCGATGAATCCTTCACCCGGCTGGCCGCTCTTGAGCGAAGCGAGGCAGGAGAAGAACCAACCTCCCTTGGTGTTCCAAGGCGTGGGCTGCCCCACCTCAGGCCGGGGCTGTTTCGCGTCGTTGCTCCCGGCCAGAACGGTTTCACCGTTGCCACCAGGCAGTGTAAGACGCACCCCATCCCAATAGGTGTGCGGGTCGAAGTTGATCGTCTGCGTGTGCCGATAATTCCAGACTTCCAGCGTCGGCGGCGCAGTTACCGTCGAACATCGCGCGCGCGGTGACCAGTAGCCCTCTGACACCGTCTCCGGCTGATCGCCATAAATGCCGGAAAGTGAAGGCACGTCCAGCGTCCAGGTGCCGAACTCTTTGTCGCCGCGGCTGCCAGCAATATCGCTGTAGCCGCGGCTGATCGAGACATCCAGTCCATTGGAGCCGGGTAGCGAAATGTCGGTCGCGCTGAAGCTGACCGAACCGTCGTAAAGATTGATCTTCTCACCGAAGATCTCTCCCTTCAGCGGCTCGACCAGATCGCCATACTTCAGGCGCTTGTCATACTCCTCGCGCCAGGTCGGAATGATCTGCGCCTGCGCTGCCAACGGCGCAAGCAGTCCGGAAGCGAGCATCGACAGCAGCAGAAGGGGCTTGGCCGCGCAACGCAGGCGCAGGCGGTGGGCAACGCGTGACAACATCTGAGTCCTCCCTGGACCGGCTTTTCCCGCATGCGTCCTAGCGGAGCCCAGCCCCCGACAGGGGGCCACTTGACTCAGACCGGAGCAGATCGCTTTCCTCTTCAGGAGCGACCACAGGTATTTGAAGTGGCTTTATGAACCAATGCAATCCGAACGGTCAATAGGGCAATCCGTTATCCGCATCGTTCCTGGGGGGGCTGCCCACGCAATCCCCCGGCAGGGGAAGGAATGCACAAACAAAAAGCCCCGACCAAGGCCGGGGCTTTCTGCTGTATCTGGTGCCGGAAATAGGAATCGAACCTACGACCTACGCATTACGAATGCGCCGCTCTACCAACTGAGCTATTCCGGCTGAGCTGGCAATTCTAAGGCCGGGCGTCCGGGCGGTCAATTGCCCGGACGCCCGGATGGGCTCAGAAGCGGTAGCCCAGGCCCAGCATCACGCCGTTCTGGTCCTGGCCGTCCCGGCGCTCGCCGACGTAGTCGATCATGATCGACAGGCGCTCGCTGGCGCGGCTGGTGACGCCGACGTTCCAGCTCAGGACCTGCTCGCCCACCGACTGGCTGGTCGAACCGAAGACCAGGTCCGGCGCGGCCGCGAAGCCGGTGCTGAACTGGGCCTGGGTGTCGCCCAGCTCCTTCTGCCACAGCACGCGGGCGTGCGGGGTGATGCGCTCGCCCTTGCGGCCTTCGAAGGTCTTGAACAGCTGCAGGCCGGCACCCACGCGGATGCTCTCCAGGCTGTCGCTGCGGCCGGCCAGGGCGCCTGCGCCCTGCCCTTCGTTGAAGCGGACGTTGGACAGGCGGGCGTAATCGACCACCGGCAGCAGCGGCTGGATCACCAGACCGCGGGCGGTGGTGAACGAGAAGCCATGCTCCAGGCGGGCCGACAGCGCGTCGCTGTCGTACTTGGCGCGCAGCGGGGCTTCCAGGCCTTCGATACCCACGAGGCTGCGGTGGGTGTCGTGGCGCAGGTCGGTGTAGCGCAGCGAGGCCGACAGGTAGCCACGCGAGTACGCGGCATCCAGGTAGCCGCCCACGTCCAGCGCCCGCACGTCACCGCTGAAGCCGGTGCCGTCGCGCCCCTTGGTGGACATCTCCGCTGCGGCCACGCTGACACCCAGGGTGACCTTGTCGTCGGCCAGGCGCGTATCGGCGCCGAGCACGATGCCGCCGGTGGTGTGGGTCATGCCGGCCACGCCGCCGTTGGCGTCGATGCGCCCCTGGCTGCCGAAGCCGCGGCCCCACATGCCGACGCTGCGACGCTCGCCAGCGGTGCCGGCACTGCCGGTGTCGCCGGCGGGCTGCACCAGGTGCATGGCCAGCTGGTTGAACAGGCTGCCATTGCCCATGCCCGGCTGCGCCGAGGCGGCCTGTGCGGCCTGCGCCGCCAGGCCATCGGCGTCGCCGCCGCTGCTGCGCATGTCGAACTGGTGCTGCTGCACGACGTTGCCGATGCTGCCCACCAGGGCGGTGTCGGCCAGGCGCAGGGTGGCGTGGCTGTCACCGCGCAGGCCACCGGCCTGCTGGGCGATCACGTCGCGGTCGGAGAACTGCAGCGAGGCCAGCAGCGGCTTGAGGCCGGCAGCGTTGCCGGTGGCGGCGCTGGCCAGCGCGCGGCCCAGACCATCGCCGGAGGTCGCGTTGGCGAACAGGCCGAGCTGGTCGAAGCCCGGGTTGGCGGTCAGCGACAGGCCGTTGGCGCTCTGCACGACATTGAAGCTCAGCAGCGAGTTGTGGCGCGGACGGAACACCTCGCCCTCGGCGATGCTGGCGGTGTAGCCGGTATCGCCCAGGCGCACCACATCCTGGAAGCCATCCTGGTAGATCGGGCCGGTGACCAGGTCGCGGCGGTAGCTGCCGTCGTAGTAGCCGCGCGCGACGTTCAGTTCCAGGTGCGCGCCGGGCGAGATCACCAGGGCGCCGTCGATCTGCTCGTCGTCGAAGAAGGTGCCCACACGCAGGCGACCGGTGGCGGCACCGCCGTTCTCGGTGACGTCGAACAGGACCTTGCCGCCCGGCATGATGTTGACGTAGCCGTGGGTGACCAGATCGCCGCCGCGCGGCATCAGGGTGCCGTACACGCGCAGGCGGTTGAAGCCGTCTTCGCGCCACGACGGGCCGCTGCCCTCGGCCAGTGCGTTGAGGTCCATCGCCGGCGAGGCGATGTCGCCATGACCGACCAGCATGCTGGTCTGCATGACGCGCACTTCAGCCGCGCGCAGGGCGCCGCCTTCCAGGGCGATGGTGCCGTTGTCGACCAGCATGAAGTCCGCGCCGGTGGTGGCCGCGGTGCGCCACACGGCACCGTTGGTGACGCGGATGACGCCCATCGAATCGTCGAGGGTGGACGCAGTGAGATCATTCAGGCGCAGCTTGGACAGCAGCAGGACCTGGATGCCCGGGTCGCTGAGGTAGTCCTGCACCGAGTCCGGGCCGATGCCGTTGGGGCCGCGGCTGGACGCGTTGTAGATGGACTGCGCCAGGTTGATGTAGGTGGACTGCCAGTCGGTGTTCCAGCGCGCGAAATCGTCGTCGACGAAGGTCTGCAGCTGGCGGCCGGTGCGCAGGTAGCCGGCGTTGATGTCGCCGGTGACGTTGGCGGTCACGTTGAGCGTGTCGCCCGGGGCGCGGTACTCGGCCGAGGTCATGATGTTGTTGTTGAACATGTCCTCGCCGGCGAAGGTCACGCGCTTGGCGCCGGACCCGTCCGGATCGAAGCTCACCGAGTTGCCGCGGGTGCGCGCCGGATCGGAGAACACCAGCAGGCCGTTGGGCTGCACGACTTCGTACATGGCCTTGTGCAGCAGGCCGGCATCCATGCCACCGCCGTAGTTGCCGGTGTAGATCTCGGTCATGCGCGCCGACGGCGTGTAGATCACCTTGCCGCCACTGCTGGCGGCGTGGATCTGCACCGAATCGACGGTCGGCAGGTCGCCGGCCATGTAACGCTCCACGCCACCGGACTGCATGATCGAGCACGAGGAGATGCAATGGCCGGACACGATGGTGTTCAGGCCGGCCGTGCGGATCACGCCCTGCAGCCACTCGCCGGCAATCAGTGCGCCGCCGTTGGAGGTGCGCAGCACCACTTCACGGATCGGACGTCCCTCGGCCTGCGCCTTGGCCAGCAGCGCCGGCAGCGAGACCACGTCGGCGTAGGTCACGCCGCCGCTGAGGAAGATCCGATCGCCCTGTACGTGGTAGCTCATCGCGGCCGCTTCGCCCGCCGCGCCCATCGCCGCCACGCCCAGCAGGCCGGCCAACGCCACACTCAACACCGATTGCTTCATGCTTTCTCTCCAGAAAAGGTCCTACCCCGCATCGCGCGGGACCTTTGCAGAACGTGGCGGAATGACGATCTCCCCCAGTCGGACGTCGACATAAAAATGAACGCGTTCATTTTCAGGCGTGGCACTTTCGGCCTTTCACATCCTGTCAACGTCGCGTAATACTCGGGATGCCCGTGATCGTTGCCGTTCGAGGTTCCGTTCTGTCCGCTCCGTCCCCCCTGCTGCGCTACGTCCCGGAACCGCTGCCGCGGGCCGAGCCGTTCGCTGCGTTCGTGCGGGATGAGCGCGCGCCGCTGTGCGCCTTCCTGCGCGCGCGCGGGGCCAGTGCGGATGACGCCGAAGACATCGCCCAGGACTGCATGGAACGGCTGATCCGCTACCAGTCACATGGCAGCGAGGAGCTGCGACTGCTGCTGTACCGCATCGCGCGCAACCGGCTGGCCGACCGCGGGCGATCGCCGCACGCGCGCACGCACCTGCCGCTGGCCGAGGGCGACGGCGCGGTCGAGCCGCTCTGCACCGCCCCCGGCCCGCTGCGCCAGGCCGAGTCCGGGCAGATGCTGTCGCTGCTGCGGCAGGCGCTGTTCAAGCTGCCCGAGCGCTGCCGCGAGGTGTATCTGCTCAACCGGATCAGCGGCATGAGCTACGCGCAGATCGCCCGCCACCGTGGCATCACCGCCAAGACGGTGGAAAAACACATCGCCCGCGCCCTGCAGGGATTGCGCCAGGAGCTGGGCCCCGACACCTTCGGCCAGGACGGAGATACCTGATGCGGGCTGCCACGCACCGCCGCCACGAACCGGCATTCGACCAGGCCGCCCACTGGGTGGCGCGACTGGAGGCGCCGGACTGCAGCCGTGCCGAACGCGACGCGTTCGAACACTGGCTGGCTGAAGACCCGGGGCATGTACGCGCCTGGGTGCAGGCCGAAACGCTGCATCAGCAGGTAGGCCAACTGGCCAACGATCCGTGGGTGCGTGCCGGCACGGCGCGCATCGCGCGCCCACACCGTGCGCGCTGGCTGCCCGCCGTGGCGATGGCCGCCAGCCTGTGCGTGGCCGTTGGCCTGGGCGGGGCGTGGGTGACGGATGGGCAGCCCACGCCACAGCACTATGCCAACGCCACCCATCTGCCGCAGCAGCGCACGCTGCCCGATGGCAGCCAGGTCACGCTGGATGCCGGCGCGGCGATGACCACGCGGTTCGGGCTGCGGCAGCGCCAGATCGCGCTGGACCGCGGCCGCATCCAGCTGCAGGTGGCGCCATCGCGCAGGCCGCTGCGGGTGCTCGCGGCCCACAGCACCATCGAGGACATCGGCACCACCTTCCAAGTGGAGCGCTGGCAGGACGACCGCATCGACGTAGCGCTGCTGGAAGGCGCGGTGGAGGTGCGCAGCGAAGGCGCGCAGGGCGGGCACCACGCGCTCTCGCAGCCGGGCCAGCAGCTGCAGGTGCAGACGACGGGGCGGATCACGCCCGGGCCCACGCTGGTGCAGGGCACGGCCGATGCCTGGCTGGACGGCCGGCTGGTCTTCGACGCGACACCGCTGCAGGCCGTGGTGGAACGCATGAACCGCTACCACGCCACGCCGCTGGTGATCGCCGATCCGGCGATCGCATCGCTGGCGGTCAGTGGCACGTTCCGCGCGGAGGATCGCGCCGGCCTGCTCGCCGCGCTGGAACAGGGCTGGTCGATCACCGGACAACAGCGTGCCGACGGCGCGCTGGAACTGCGCCGCCTGCACTGACGTCGATGGCCGTACAGGGGGCGCAACAGCGGTGGCGATGGCTGCGATGGCACGTGTTCGTCGTGGCGCTGTGCTGCGCGCTGATCGCACCGGCCGGCGCGCGCGACCGCGCCGATGTCGGCTACCAGATTCCGCGCGGCCCGCTCGCGCCGGCCCTGCAGCAGTGGGCGCGGCAGAGCCAGCGGGTACTGGTGTTCGATGCTGCCGAACTGGCTGGCCTGACCACCGCCGGGCTGGACGCGACGCTGGACGACGATGCGGCGTTGACGCGGCTGGTCGCCGGGTTGCCGGTACACGTGCTGCAGACCACCCCGGGGGTGTTCGTGGTGCGCCGCGTTGCCGTCGCGCCGGCAGCGGTGCCTGCACGCAGGCGCCCTGCCCCCGCTCCCGTCCCCCTGCGCAGCGCGCAGGTCGAGCTGGCGCCGGTGCACGTCACCGGCAGCCGGTTGCCGCGCAGTTCGGTACAGGCCTCGCTGCCGGTGGTGGTGATCGAGCGCGATGAGATCCTGCGCAGCGGCTACGGCTCGCTGTTCGATCTGCTGCGGCACCTGCCCGGCATGAACGGCCACCCGCCGCTGGCGACCTCGCGCGGGGGCGATTCGCTGTACCTGCCGGTGGGCGCGGCGGCGACCACCAGCCTGGATGGCATGGGACCGCGTGCGACGCTGTTCCTGGTCAACGGCCGACGCCTGCCGCGCTACCCGATGGTGTCGCTGGAACAGGGCGCGCTCACCGATCTGGGCGGCATCCCGTTGAGTTTCGTCGAACGTATCGAACTGGTGCGCGGTGGCGCGTCGGCCATCTATGGCGCCGATGCGATGTCGGGCGTGGTCAACATCATCCTGCGCGAGCAGGCTGACGGTCCCGAGGCGATGCTGCAGTCGGGCGTGAGCAGCCGTGGCGATGGCGACCAGCAGCGCGTGCAGCTGGCCACCGGCGGCGCGCGCGCCAACGGCGACCGCTGGTTTGCCGGCATCGATCTGCAGCGGGTGCAGCCGCTGGCCGGCGACAGCCGCGCGTGGCATGTGGAGCAGGAGCGCTACCCGATCGGCCTGTTGACCGACAGCGGCCTGTACCTGCCGGCAACGCGCTGCGCGGCGCCGTTGCAGCGCGATGCGGATGGCTGCTGGTTCGACAGCTCGCGCGGCCGCTCGCTGCAGCCGGCGGCCACCACCGTGGCCGCCTACGGGCGCTACCGGCATGCGTTCGGCGATGGCCACTATGCGTTTGCCGAAGTGCGCGGCAGCGAGGACCGGCAGCGCTTCGAACTCGGCCCGACCGCAGCAGCACTGCGCATCGGCGACGGGCTGCTGTTCAACTATGTCTTCCAGGAAGGCGGCAGCGTGCGCCCGCGCGTGGAAGCCACCACGGCCGACATCACCGTAGGGGTGGGCCGCGACCAGGCGGGCCGCAACTGGGACGCCGGGATCAGTCGCCAGTACAGCGCGGTGTCGCTGCACACGGCCGGCACGGTGCGCACGCAGCGCCTGTACGAGGCGGCACAGCAGGGCTTCCTGCCCGGGTTCAACGCGCTGACCGCACCGCTGGCCGAGCACCTGTTCCCGGCCATCCGCAATCGCGGCCGCACCGACCAGTGGCAGGCGTGGGCCGGGCTGCAGCGCGATCTGGCGCAGTGGCGCGGCGGCCCGGTGCAACTGGCGACCGGCCTGGACCTGCGCCACGAGGCCTGGAGCGCGCACCCGGACGCGCTGATCGGCGACGGCGAGCTGGCGCTGGGATTGCCGGTGGAACACCGGCGGCTGTCGCGTCTGTCCAGCGCCGCCTACGCGGAACTGGGGCTGCCGTTCACCGACACGCTGCGCCTGGACGTGGCGGCCCGGGTGGATCGCGATGGCGGCGACACCGCGTTCTCGCCGCGCGCCGGACTGCGCTGGACCCCGTCCGCGCAGTGGTCGCTGCTGTGGTCCAGTGGCCGCGGCTACCGCGCGCCCAGCCTGTTCGAGCGCCGGCGTCCGCCCGGCTACTTCGGCCAGGTGGTGCTGCCGGCCTCCAGCGCCCTGCCCCCGTGTGCGATCACCACTGCGCAGGGCTGCGTGGTGGACGTGGGCGTGGTGGAGAACAGCGCCCTCGATGCGGAGACCACGCGCAGCCATTCGCTGGGGGTGGCGTGGTCGCCACGCGAGGACCTGTCGCTGTCGCTGACCGGCAACGTGGTCGACCTGCGCAACGAGATCCTCGACCTGCACCCGGCGGACGCGGTCTGGAACCGCGCTACGTGGGTGCTGGATGACGCCGGCCGTCTGCAGGCGCTGCGACTGTCGTTCGACAACATCGGCCGCACCGTGTCGCGCAACTGGGTACTGCGCGGGGACTACCGCTTCGGCCGCTCGGCCGATGGCCAGTGGCGGGTATCGCTGGATGCGCTGCACCAGCAGGCGCTGCGCCGCTACCGCGCGCACGGCGAGACGGTCGACCTGCGCGGACATGCCACGCCCGCACTGTCGGCGGTGCTCACCACGCAGTGGCAGAGCGACCGCTGGGATCTGGCGCTGCGCGCCAACTACGTCGGCCGCACGCGCGCGTGGCTGCCAGGCGACCTCTGCCCGGCGACGCAGCGTGACCAGGGCCGTTGCCACAATCCCGACCAGCTGCGCTGGAACCTGCACGTGGGCCGCCAGCTTGGGCCGCGCGTGCTGCTGGCGCTGGATGTCCACAACTTGTGGGACGCACCGCCGGTCAACTACCTGAGCGGCAATGGCGGCCTGGCGCCGGGGCTGGACGACCCGCTGGGCCGCTATTTCCTGATGACCCTGCAGGTGCGCTGAGCGACGTAACGGGTTTTTCCTACGCATTGGCAGGGCTTTCCCTGATTGAATGTAGGAGCCTGTCGTAAAAGGCTCATGTCGCCCGTTCGGGCGACCGACCGATCAACCAGGGGATATCCGCTATGGCAGCACGCTATGACCTGAAACGCTCAGGGGATCAGTTCCACTTCACGCTGAAGGCCGGCAACGGCGAGACGCTGCTGTCCAGCGAGCGCTACACCAGCAAGCAGAACGCACTGAACGGGATCGAATCGGTGCGCGAGAATGCACCGCTGGACACGCGCTACGCGCGCAAGGACGCCAGCAACGGCGCGCCGATGTTCAATCTGAAGGCGGCCAACAGCCAGATCATCGGCACCAGCGAAACCTATTCGTCGGTGACCAAGCGGGAAGACGGCATCCAGTCGGTGAAGATGAACGCGCCCGGCGCGACGGTGAACGACCTCACCTGAGCGCCGACGGCGCGATCAGGCCGAGCGCGGCACCGAGCGCGCGATGCAGTACTGCGCGGCGTAGTACGTGGCCAGAATGCACAGCGCGGCCAGCGGCAGGCCGCCGCCGAAGCGGTCCCAGGCCAGTACCGAATCGCTGACCACGAACAGCGCGGCCCCCCAGGCCGCCCAGCGTGCACTGCGGCCCGCCTCACCGGTGGGGCGCGGCCACGCCCCGGCGCGTGCGAGCGCCAGCGTCGCCATCAGCGCCAGCACGGCCACATACACCACCACCGGCACGCGCAGATCGTCAGGCAGCAGCGGCCACAGGCCGTTGAGGTTGGCGCCGGCGAACAGGGCCAGCAGGCCTGCGGCGGCCCACAGGCTGCGTCCACTGCGCCACCCGGCACGGAAGGCGACGATGTAGCACAGGTGCGCCAGCAGGAAGGCGACCAGCCCCGGCACGAAGGCATCCACCGGCAGCATCAGCGCGATGTCGCCGATGCAGGACAGCAGCATGCCGGCCAGCACCACACGGCGATAGCCACTGCCGGGCAGCGGCGTCGCACGCCAGACGATGGAGGCGATCAACAGCGTGGTCAGCGGCTTGGCCAGCCAGTGCAGCCAGCGTGCATCACCCTCCAGTCCTGCACCGACGATCGCGGCGATGGCGGTGATGGCAATCAGCGCGTCGCGCAGGCGCGGGCTCATCGGGCCTTCCACAGCTCGGCAAGGCGGTCGGGCCGGCCGGCAATGCGCTCCAGCGACGGATACTTCAGACCATCGTGGTAGTCCAGAACAACGCTGTCGATGCGGTCCACGCGCTTGACCAGCAGCGTGAGCGGGGCCTTGTCGGTACGTGCGGCCGTGATTGCGTCCTTGAGCTGCTGGCCGTTGAACACGCGCCCGTCCAGGCCAAGCACGGTCATGCCGGGCGCCAGGCCGGCGTTGAAGGCCGGGCTGTCCCACAGCACGTCGCTGATGTAGCCGGCGTCGCTGATCGACACGCCGATCGAGTACAGCAGGTTGTTGGTCTTGCCGCGCGATTCCTGTGCCTTGAACGCCTCGTTGGGCGTGTCGGTGTAGACCAGCCGCCAGCCGGCCGCCTCCAATCCGCCGGTGAGCGGGCCGTGGCCATCCAGGCGCTCGCGCAGGAAGATGGCCCAGTCGAACGGCGCCACGCCGTTCAACGTGGTGACCACGTCATCGAAGGTATACGGATGGACGTTCCAGTCACCGTCGTTCATGCCGAAGAACGCCTTGGCGAAATCATCCAGCCCGCGCCGGTTGCCGGTGAGCGCGCGCAGCTTGCCCTCCACGTCCAGCCACATCATCTGGCCGCCGGAGTAGTAGTCCTCGCTCAACTGGTAGTTGCGGAAGGCCAGCGCGCGGCGCTGGGCGATGGTGGGATCGTTGGTGGTGTCCTGCAGGGTGCGCCAGCTCAGGCCAGGGCGGCCACGGTCGTAGGTGGCGGCAACATTGGCCAGCACGTCGCGGGTCTGCTGCACGCTCCACAGCCCCGAGCGCGCGGCCAGCACCTGGCCCCAGAACTGGGTCTGCCCCTCGTAGAGCCACAGCAGGCTGTCGCCCATCGGCACGTTGAAGTTCGGCGTGGTCAGGTCCGCGCCACGGCGGTACTTGCCGTTCCAGGAGTGGTTGAATTCGTGCGGCAGCAGGTCGCGACCCAGCCAGGTCGTGTTCCACTCGGTGAAGTAGCCCGGTTCGCCGCTGTTCTCGCTGGAGCGCTGATGCTCCAGGCCGATGCCGCCGAGCTTGTCGGTGAGCGCGAGCAGGAATTCGTAGCGGTCGAAATGACGCGCGCCGTAGAGCTTGTACATCTGCTGCACCAGCGCGCGATGCGCCTGCAGCTGCTCGGGCTTGGCCGCCAGCGATTTGGCCTGGTCGGCAAACACGTTCAGGTGCACGGGCACCTTGGCACCGGGGTCCAGGTCAAAGCGCTGGAAGTGGCGGCCGGCGAACAGCGGCGAATCGACCAGATGGTCGTAGCTGATCGGCTTGAACACCACGGTGTCGCCGTCGCGGCGCTCGGTGTCCAGTGCGGTGGCGTAGGACCAGCCCGGCGGCAGCGTGACCGTGGCCTGGGCCTGGATGTTGCGGGTGATGACGCCGGCCGGATACAGCGAATTGGCGTTCCACTGCAGGTTGAGCATGTCCGGGGTCATCACCACCCGGCCCTGGGTGCCGCCCTGCGAGGACAGGAACTTGAACTCGGCAACCACCTCGGTGGCGCCCTGCGGCACGTCCACGCGGAAGGCGTACACATCGTAGGGATCGCGGGTCCACGCCAGCGGCGTGCCGTTGGCGGTGACCACCAGGCCGGCGAGCTTGTCGATCGGACCGCTTGGCGAATGGCTGCCGGGCAGCCACTGCGGATACAGCAGGGTCAGCGGACCCGGCCTGGCCGGCACGGTGGCCTTGACCTTGAAGATGCGCCGGCCGATGTCGCGTGCGTCCACGTCGATGCGCAGCAGGCCGGGAAAGGCAACGTCCTGCGGCGGCGGTGTCTGCGCGTGTACGCCCGAGGCGGACAGGACCAGCAGCACGGAGAGGACGGCGGCACGCAGTTTCATCAGGCTCGGCTTCCAGCATACGAAAGCACCGATGCTAGACCTGCGCGTCACCGAACCACATGGCCAAAGGTCATGCCCTTGGCCATTACACCGATCAGGAGATCAGGCGCAGCCGCAGTTCCTTCGGCAGCGCGAACACCATCGATTCGGGCTCGCCATCGAGCTCGCCGATACCGCTGGCGCCCAGCGCCTTGAGCCGCTCGATCACGCCATCGACCAGCACCTGCGGCGCCGATGCGCCGGCGGTGAGCCCGATGTGCTGCTTGCCGACCACCCACGCCGGGTCGATCTCGTCGGCACCGTCGATCAGGTACGACTCCACGCCCTCGCGGCGTGCCAGTTCGCTCAGCCGGTTGGAGTTGGAGCTGTTCGGCGAGCCCACCACCAGCACCAGGTCGCAGCGCTTGGCCAGGTCGCGCACAGCGTCCTGGCGGTTCTGCGTGGCGTAGCAGATGTCGTCGTTCTTCGGGCCCTGCATCGCCGGGAAGCGGGCGCGCAGTGCATCGATGATGCCGCGGGTGTCATCCACCGACAGCGTGGTCTGGGTGGTGTAGGCGAAGTTTTCCGGCTGGTCCAGCACCAGCGTATCCACATCCTGGACGTCTTCGACCAGGTAGATCCGGCCGTTGCCGCGCTCGCGGTCCCACTGCCCCATCGTGCCTTCCACTTCCGGGTGACCGGCGTGGCCGATCAGCACCACGTCGCGGCCGGGGGGGCAGTGCCGCGCCACTTCCCAGTGCACCTTTGTGACCAGCGGGCAGGTTGCTTTGA
>NZ_JBMOWY010000034.1:0-12598 GCF_049310345.1 Stenotrophomonas sp. GZD-301
GAGGTGGAATGTGATGCGGAGAACCAAAAGCATACGTGATCGCGCGCAATAGCCCCCCCCCACTTCCAGGTGCACCTTGGTGACCAGCGGGCAGGTTGCGTCGAACACCTTCAGGCCGCGACGGTCCGCTTCCAGGCGCACGGCCTGGGAGACACCGTGGGCGCTGAAGATGACCGTGTTGTTGTCCGGCACTTCGTCGAGTTCCTCGACGAAGATCGCCCCGCGGCTCTTGAGGTCATCGACCACGAAACGGTTGTGCACGACCTCATGGCGCACGTAGATCGGCGCCCCCAGGGTCTCGATCGCGCGCTTGACGATCTCGATCGCACGATCGACACCGGCACAGAACCCACGCGGATTGGCGAGCAACACATCCATCGGTCAGATACTCCGGCCGGCGCGAGCCGGTTATTGCTGAATACAGGGAGGGATTATCCCGCTTTTTTGGCGGCCTTGCCTTCGAACAGCCCGAACACGGCAATGCCCACCGCGCCGACCACGATCGCCGCATCGGCGATGTTGAACGACGGCCAGGCATAGCTGCCGATGTACCACTGGATGAAGTCCACCACGTGCCCATGCACCTGGCGGTCAATGACATTGCCGATGGCACCGCCGATGACCAGGGCGAAGGGCAACGCCCGGCGCCAGTTGGCGCGCGGGGTTTCCCACAGCCACTTGGCCATCAGGGCGCTGATGGCCACGGCCAGGGCGGTGAAGAACCACAGCTGCCAGCCACCTGCATCGCTCAGGAAACTGAACGCCGCACCGGTGTTGTAGGTGCGGTACCAGTTCCAGAAGCCGTCGATGACGGGCACCGGCTGGAACTCGGGCAGGCTGGACAGCACCCAGGCCTTGCTCCACTGGTCCAGGCCGATGACCACAACCGACAGCAGCAGCCACACCAAGGCGTTGGGACGCGGACGGACGGCGCTCATCAGAACCACCGCCGATCTTCGCCGGCACCGTCGATGTTGGTCGCGCAGCGACCGCACAGCTCGGGATGGGCGGCCACGCTGCCGACATCGGCGCGGTAGTGCCAGCAGCGCACGCACTTCTGCTTGGTGGTCGGCTGGGCGCTGACGAACACCTCGTCGGTGGTCGCCGGACGCACCTGCACATCACCACTGATCAGCAGGAAGCGCAGTTCCTCGGCCAGCGGCTGCCAGCGTGCGGCGGTTTCCGCATCGGCGGCCACGGTGATCTCAGCTTCCAGCGCGGCACCGATCGCGCCATTGGCACGCATCGGCTCCAGCACCTTGGCGACCTGCTCGCGCAGGGCCAGCAGCTGATCGAAATCGGCGGCGCCCAGTGCGGCATCGGCCGGCAGCGGGGCCAGGCCTTCGTACCAGGTGGCGAACAGCACGTTGTCCTTGCGCTCGCCCGGCAGGTAGCCCCACAGCTCGTCGGCGGTGAAGCTCAGGATCGGCGCGATCCAGCGCGTGAACGCTTCGGCGATGTGGTACATCGCGCTCTGCGCCGAGCGGCGGCCGCGCGAGTCGGTCGGCATCGTGTACAGGCGATCCTTGGTCACGTCCAGGTACAACGAGCCCAGGTCGACGCTGCAGAAGTTCAACAGCAGCTGCACGATCTCGGCCATGTTGTAGCCGGTGTAGGCCGCCTTGATCTTCTCCTGCACTTCCCAGGCGCGATGCACGATCCAACGGTCCAGCGCGACCATGTCGGCCGGCGCCACCAGGTGCTGCGCCGGGTCGAAGCCATCCAGGTTGCCGAGCAGGAAGCGCGCGGTGTTGCGCAGGCGCCGGTAGGCATCCGCGTTGCGCTTGAGGATCTCCTGCGACAGCGACATTTCATTGCTGTAGTCGGCCGAGGCGATCCACAGGCGCAGGATGTCCGCGCCCAGGGTCTTCATGATGTCCTGCGGCTCGATGCCGTTGCCGAGCGACTTGGACATCTTGCGGCCCTTCTCGTCCACGGTGAACCCGTGGGTGAGGCACTGCTTGTACGGGGCCTGCGTGTCGATTGCCACGCCGGTGAGCAGCGAGGACTGGAACCAGCCGCGATGCTGGTCCGACCCTTCCAGGTACAGGTCGGCCGGCTTGCCGAAGCCGCGTGCCAGCAGCACACCTTCATGGGTGACGCCGGAGTCGAACCACACATCCAGGATGTCGGTGACCTTCTCGTAGTGCGGCGCGTCCTCGCCAAGCAGCTCGGCGCTATCCAGCGAGTACCACACGTCGATGCCCTCGACCTGCACGCGATCGGCAACCTGCTGCATCAGTTCGACGGTGCGCGGATGCGGCTCGCCGGTTTCGCGGTGGGTGAACAGCGCGATCGGCACGCCCCAGGTGCGCTGGCGGCTGATGCACCAGTCCGGACGGCCATCGACCATGCTGCCGATGCGCGCCTTGCCCCAGCTCGGGAACCAGCCCACGTTGTCGATGGCGGCCATCGCGTCGCGGCGCAGGTTCGCCTTGTCCATCGAGATGAACCACTGCGGGGTGGCGCGGAACACCACCGGCGTCTTGTGGCGCCAGCAGTGCGGGTAGCTGTGCTGGATCTCGACGAACGCCAGCAGCGCGCCGCTGTCGCGCAGCACGTCCACGATCAGCGGCTGCGCCTTCCACAGGTGCACACCGGCCAGCACCACATCGCCGGCCGGCGGCGTCGAGGGCAGGTACACGCCGCGACCGTCGACCGGATTGATCTGGCCGGCGTTGTAGGCGTCCATCAGCCCGTACTGCTGGCTGACCACGAAGTCTTCCTGGCCGTGGCCCGGAGCGGTATGCACCGCACCGGTACCGTCTTCGTCGGAGACGTGCGCGCCGTTGAGCAGCGGGATGTCGCGCTGCGGGTAGAACGGATGGGCCAGCAACAGGTTTTCCAGCGCGGCACCGTCGGCATGGCCATGCGCCACCACCTCCTGCACGCCGTAGCGGCGCAGCGCGCGCTCGGCGAGGGCGGCGGCGATCACCAGCCAGCGGCGCTTGCCGGCATGGGCGGGGCCTTCGACCAGTGCGTACTGGATCTCCGCCCCCAGCGACACCGCCAGCGAGGCCGGCAGCGTCCACGGGGTGGTGGTCCAGATCGGCACGGCGACCTCGACATCGGCCGGCAGGCTGACGCCGAAGCGTGCGGCCAGCTGCGCCGAATCGCGCGCCGCGTAGGCGACGTCGATCGCCGGCGAGGTCTTGTCCTGGTACTCGATCTCGGCCTCGGCCAATGCCGAGCCGCAGTCGAAGCACCAGTGCACCGGCTTGGCGCCACGCACGATGTGGCCGTTGGCGAACACCTTGGACAGCGCGCGGATCTCGTTGGCTTCGAAGTCGAAGCTCAGCGTCTTGTACGGGTTGTCCCAGTCGCCGATCACGCCGAGGCGCTTGAAGTCGCGGCGCTGCAGTTCGATCTGCTCTTCAGCGAACTCGCGGCACTTCTGGCGGAACTGGACGGCGTCGAGCTTGGTGCCGACCTTGCCCCACTTCTTCTCGACCGCGATCTCGATCGGCAGGCCGTGGCAGTCCCAGCCCGGCACGTAGGGCGCATCGAAGCCGGCCAGGTAGCGCGACTTGACGATGATGTCCTTGAGGATCTTGTTGACCGCATGGCCCAGGTGGATCTGGCCATTGGCATAGGGCGGGCCGTCGTGCAGCACGAACAGCGGGCGACCCTGCGCGTTTTCGCGCAGGCGGGCGTACAGGCCCTCGTCTTCCCAGCGCGACAGAATGCCCGGCTCGCGCTTGGGCAGGTCGCCGCGCATCGGGAATTCGGTTGCCGGCAGATGAAGGGTGGCTTTGTAGTCCTGGCTCACGCAGTGGCTCGCAATCTGTGTTCGGAAAGGATGTGGCGCGCCTGTTCGGCGTCACGGTGCATCTGGTCGGTCAGCGCCGCCAGGTCATGGAACTTTTCTTCATCGCGCAGCTTGGCCACGAACTCCACTTCGATGTGGCGCCCGTAGAGGTCACCCTGGAAGTCGAACAGGTGCGCTTCCAGCAGCGGCTCCACCCCGTCCACCGTGGGCCGGGTGCCGAAGCTGGACACCGAGGGCCACGGCTGGTCGAACACGCCGTGCACCCAGGTGGCGTAGATGCCCGACAGCGCCGGCGTCTTCGGGAAGCGCAGGTTGGCGGTCGGGAAACCCAGGGTACGGCCCAGCTGGCGGCCGCGCACCACCCGGCCACCGATCGCATAGGGGCGGCCCAGCAGGTCGGCGGCGTGGCTGAAATCGCCGGTACGCAGCAGCTGGCGGATACGGGTGCTGGAGATGCGCTCGCCGCGCAGGTCCACCGGCTCGATCTCGCCGGCGCTGAAGCCACGGTCCGCGCCCATCGCCTGCAGCAGCGCCAGGTCGCCCTTGCGGCGGTTGCCGAAGCAGAACTCCGGCCCGATCCAGACCTCGCGCGCGCTCAGCCGCTGCACCAGCAGCTGCTCCACGAACGCCTCGGCCTGCATCGCGGCCATGCGCGCATCGAAGCGCAGCAGGCCGATGCCGTCCACGCCCAGCTCGCGCAGCATGGCTACCTTGTCGCGGGCCAGGGTCAGCCGCGGCGGCGGCTCGCCCTGCGCGAAGTACTCGCGCGGCAACGGCTCGAACGCAACCGCCACGGCGGCCACGCCCAGCGCGCGCGCACGCGCTACGGCGTGGCGCACCAGCGCACGATGGCCCAGGTGCAGGCCGTCGAATGCACCGATGCAGACCACGCTTCCGTGCGGGAACAACGGCCCGCCTTCAACGCTTCTAAACAGCCTGCTCATCAACTTGGAATGCGGCCCACCGGGGCCGATGCTTTGCAAGGGATAGCCATGAAGTATAGCCGGGTGCCCGCCGGATCAATGCTCGCGCAGGTGACGCGGGCGGAAGCCCATCGCCACCAGGGCCAGCAGATAGGTCAAACCGCCGCCGCCAACCAGCACGGCCAGGTTGCCGATCCGGTGCCATTTGTCCATGCCGGTGAAGTCGGACATCAGCTGCAGCAGCCCCAGCAGCACCGCCACCATCGCCGCGCAGGCCAGTCCGAGCTTCGTCACATAGCCCGCCCAGCCCGGCCTGGGCTGGTACACCCGGGTCTTGCCCAGCCAGTACCAGAGCAGGCCCAGGTTCAGGTAACTGGACAGTGCGCTGGCGATGCCCAGGGCCAGGTGCAGGCCGGGCTGCTTGCCCAGCGCCACCCAGACCCCCTGTGCCTTCAGCGCCTCGGGCACCATCACGTGGTACAGCACCGCCAGCAGCGCGAAATTGAAGACCATGTTGGCCACCAGGGCGACCAGGCCGGCGCGCACCGGGGTACTGGTGTCCTGCCGGGCGTAGAACGCCGGCAGCACCACTTTGAGCAGGGCGAACGCCGGCAGGGCCAGGCTCAGCCCGTACACCGACAACGCGGTCATGCGGGTATCGAACGGGGTGAACTGGCCGTGCTGGAACAGCGTGGCGATCAGCGGTTCGGCCAGCAGCAGCAGGCCGAGCATGGCCGGCACCGCGATCAGCAGCGTGGTGCGCAGGCCCCAGTCCAGGGCATTGGAGAAGCCCACCTTGTCGGTACTGACGTGATGGCGGGCCAGCGCGGGCAGGATCACCGTGCCCAGCGCCACCCCGAACACGCCCAGCGGCAGCTCCAGGAAGCGGTCGGCCAGCGACAGCCAGGACTGCGAGCCATCGGTGAGCTTGGCCGCGATCACGGTGTCCAGCAGCAGGTTGATCTGGGCCACCGAGGAGCCGAACAGGGTCGGCACCATCAGGGTCAGCACCTTGCGCACGCCGGGATGGGTCCAGCCCCAGCGCGGCAGCGTGAGCAGGTTGATGCCCTTCAGCGAGGGCAACTGGAACAGCAGCTGCAGCAGGCCCGCCGCCAGCACCGCCCAGCCCAGCGCCAGGATCTGCTTCTCGGGGGTGCCGCCCAGCCGCGGCGCCAGCCACAGCGCGCCGGCGATCATGCACAGGTTGAGGATCACCGGGGTCAGCGCCGGCATGGCGAAGCGCTGGAAGCTGTTCAGCGCCCCGCCCGCCAGGGCGGTCAGCGAGACGAACAGCAGGAACGGGAAGGTCAGCCGGAACAGATCCACCAGCAGGCCGTGCTTGGCCGGATCGGTGTCGACGCCGCTGGAGAACAGCGTGGCCAGCTGCGGGGCGAAGATCAGCGCCAGCGCGGTCACCAGCAGCAGCACCCCGCCCAGCGTACCGGCCACCCGCGACATCAGCTCGCGCAGCTCGGCATGCGAGCGGGTCTCCTTCACCTCCGTGAACACCGGTACGAAGGCGGTGGCGAACGAGCCTTCCGCGAACAGACGGCGCAGGAAATTGGGCACCCGGAAGGCAACCCAGAAGGCGTCGGTCACCGCATTGGTGCCGAACGTGGTGGTCACGGCGAGGTCGCGTACCAACCCCAGTACCCGCGAAATCATGGTCATGCTGCTGAACGACAGCAGGCCCCGCAGCATCTTCGGTGAACTCACCCGTGTTCCCTCTTGACAATTGACTTGACGTACATTTTTCGAGCCATCATACTTTCCAGCTTGCTGTTCCCATTACACCGATTTTTCAGGAAACCACCACTGTGGCCAATATCAAGTCCGCCAAGAAGCGCGCCAAGCAGACCGTCGTGCGCAACGCGCGCAATACGGCTCAGCGTTCGATGCTGCGCACCGCTGTCAAGAAGGTGATCAAGGCTCTGGATGCCAATGACGCCGCCGGCGCCGAGGCAGCCTTTGCCGTCGCCCAGCCGATCCTCGACCGTTTCAGCTCGCGTGGTCTGATCCACAAGAACAAGGCCGCTCGCCACAAGAGCCGCCTGACCGCGCGCATCAAGGCCCTCAAGGCCGCCTGATACGGCGAAGTGACTGCCGGAAGCCCTGCTTTCGGCGGTACAGAAAAGCCCGGCCTTGGCCGGGTTTTTTGTTGGGCGACATCCAGAAAACGCGGTGCTACGGGCGCGCGGCAACATCCGGGCGCATGGCGATGCGCGCATCCCGACGGCGCCCCATTTCACCGGGGCGCGGCCGCAGCCGGGTTTTTCAGGGGCGCGTGACGGCGCTCAGTACGCATCGCGCGCTTGCGCCTCGTCTTCCTTCTGGCGGTCGAAGAAGGCCATGATGTTGGTCATGATCGGCCAGGTGCCTTCACGGCCCAGCGCCGAGACCAGGTACCACGGCTGGGTCCAGCCCAGCTCGGCGATGATCTTCTCGGCGGCGGCCTTGGCCTCGTCCTCGAACATCAGGTCGGCCTTGTTGAGCACCAGCCAGCGCGGCTTCTGCAGCAGCTCCGGATCGTGCTTCTCCAGCTCGCGCTCGATCGCGCGCACCTGCTCGATCGGCGACACGCCTTCCACACCGCCTTCCATCGGGGAAATGTCCACGAGGTGCAGCAGCAGGCGGGTGCGCTGCAGGTGGCGCAGGAACTGCGCGCCCAGGCCGGCGCCATCGGCAGCCCCTTCGATCAGGCCGGGAATGTCGGCGATCACGAAGCTGCGGTAATTCTCGACCCGGACCACGCCCAGGTTCGGATACAGGGTGGTGAACGGGTAGTCCGCCACCTTCGGCGTCGCCGCGGACACGGCACGGATCAGGGTGCTCTTGCCGGCGTTCGGGAAGCCGAGCAGGCCGACGTCGGCCAGCAGCTTCAGTTCCAGCTTGAGCAGACGCTCCTCGCCCTCCTCACCCGGCAGCGCCTGGCGCGGCGAGCGGTTGGTGGAGCTCTTGAAGTGCATGTTGCCCAGGCCGCCCTTGCCGCCCTTGGCCACCAGCAGGCGATCACCATGCCCGGTCAGGTCGCCGATCACTTCGTCGGTGCTGACGTTCATGACCACGGTGCCGACCGGCACGGTGATGACCAGGTCTTCGCCGCCCTTGCCGTAGGCCTGGCGGCCCATGCCGTTCTCGCCGCGCTGCGCCTTGAAGATGCGCTCGTGGCGGAAGTCGACCAGGGTGTTCAGGTTTTCGTCGGCGCGGATCCACACGCTGCCGCCGTTGCCGCCATCGCCACCGTCCGGGCCGCCCAGCGGAATGAACTTCTCGCGACGGAAACCGACGCAGCCGTTGCCGCCATTGCCGGCGGTGACCTGGATTTCTGCTTCGTCTACAAGTTTCATGATTCTGGATGCCAACTGGAGGCGGCGGGCAGCGGATGCGCCCGACCGCAGAGTCTAACGTCCCCGGTACGATCCAGGGACGGCGGCGGGAAGGATCCCGCCCGGTATGCGTTCAACAAAAACAAAAACCCCGCCGAAGCGGGGCTTTCGTCAGCGGCCCCACGCCGAGGCGTGGGCGCCTGCGTGTCGCGAAGATCAGGCTTCGGCGACGACGCTGACGGTACGACGCTTCTTCGGGCCCTTCACCGAGAACTCCACCTTGCCGTCGATCAGCGCGAACAGGGTGTGGTCACGGCCGAGGCCAACGCCGGAACCCGGGTGGAACTGGGTGCCGCGCTGACGCACGATGATGTTGCCGGCATCGATGGCCTGGCCACCGAAGATCTTGACGCCGAGGTACTTCGGGTTGGAGTCGCGACCGTTGCGCGAAGAGCCTACGCCCTTTTTATGTGCCATGACTGCTTCTCCTTATTACTTGCTGCCACCGGCGATGCCGGTGATCTCGATTTCGGTGTAGTACTGACGGTGACCCTGGCGCTTCATGTGGTGCTTACGGCGACGGAACTTGATGATCCGGACCTTGTCGGCACGACCCTGGGACACGACCTTGGCGGTGACCGAAGCGCCGCTCAGCGCGTCGCCCAGCTTGATGCCATCGCTGTCACCCAGCATCAGGATGTTGTCGAACTTGATCTCGTTGCCGACTTCGACTTCGAGCTTTTCAACGCGGAGCGTTTCGCCCTGCGCCACGCGGTATTGCTTACCGCCGGTTACCAGTACTGCGTACATGACCAGACTTCCTCTGTAGTTATTGTGGTCTATGGACTGTCGCCATCGAGGGCGGACAGAAGCGGAATTTTAATGACTCACCCCGGTCCGGGTCAACCCACCCCCTGGACGGGCGCCCAATCGCCTGAACCCCGTTCAGGTTGAGGCCCCGCCGGTCTCAGGGAATGAGACACGGGGCTGGCAATGTCGCCGATTGCCCCCAAATCCCAAGCTCGGTAGGCTGACCGATTGCCGTCTCCGCTTGCCCCACCCGCTTGCCGACCCCTTGGGTCGAAGCCCCACAACGGATCCCCCATGGCGATGGATTTCATCCGCATCCGCGGCGCGCGGACGCACAATCTCAAGAACATCGATCTCGACCTGCCCCGCGACAAGCTCATCGTCATCACCGGCCTGTCCGGCTCGGGCAAGTCCTCGCTGGCCTTCGACACGATCTACGCCGAAGGCCAGCGCCGCTACGTGGAGTCGCTGTCGGCCTATGCCCGGCAGTTCCTGAGCGTGATGGAAAAGCCGGACCTGGACCACATCGAAGGTCTGTCCCCGGCGATCTCGATCGAGCAGAAGTCGACCTCGCACAACCCGCGCTCGACCGTCGGCACGATCACTGAAATCTACGACTACCTGCGCCTGCTGTACGCCCGTGTCGGCAGCCCGCGCTGCCCGGACCACGGCTACCCGCTGGAAGCGCAGACGGTCAGCCAGATGGTCGATCACGTCCTGTCGCTGGACCCGGAACAGCGCTACATGCTGCTGGCCCCGGTGATCCGCGAGCGCAAGGGCGAGCATGCCCAGGTGTTCGACCAGCTGCGCGCGCAGGGCTTCGTGCGCGTGCGCGTGGACGGCGTGCTGCATGAAATCGATGCGGTGCCGCCGCTGGCGCTGCGCCAGAAGCACACCATCGAGGCGGTGATCGACCGCTTCCGCCCGCGCGAGGACATCAAACAGCGCCTGGCCGAGAGCTTTGAAACCGCGCTGAAACTGGGCGACGGCATGGTCTCGGTGCAGTCGCTGGATGTCGAAGACGCGCCGGCCCACCTGTTCTCGTCCAAGTACAGCTGCCCGGTGTGCGACTACTCGCTGCCGGAGCTGGAGCCGCGCCTGTTCTCGTTCAACTCGCCGGTGGGCGCCTGCCCCGGCTGCGACGGCCTGGGCATGGCCGAGTTCTTCGATCCCTCGCGTGTGGTGGTGCATCCGGAGCTGTCGCTGTCGGCCGGCGCCGTGCGCGGCTGGGACCGCCGCAACGCGTACTACTTCCAGCTGATCGCCTCGCTGGCCAAGCACTACAAGTTCGACGTGGACGCGCCGTGGCAGAGCCTGCCCGAGGATGTGCGCCAGGCCGTGCTGTACGGCAGCGGCGAGGAAACCATCACCTTCACCTACTTCACCGAGGCCGGTGGCCGCACCCAGCGCAAGCACCGCTTCGAAGGCATCATTCCCAACCTCGAGCGCCGCTACAAGGAAACCGAATCCTCCGCCGTGCGTGAGGAGCTGGCCAAGTACATCAGCGAACGCGACTGCCCCGAGTGCCACGGCGCGCGCCTGAACAAGGCCGCCCGCAACGTGTTCGTGGCCGACCGCGCCCTGCCGGAACTGGTGGTGCTGCCGATCGACGAGGCACTGACGTTCTTCAGCGGCATGAGTCTGCCCGGCTGGCGCGGCGAGATCGCCGGCAAGATCGTCAAGGAAATCGGCGAGCGGCTGGGCTTCCTGGTCGATGTGGGCCTGGATTACCTCACCCTGGAGCGCAAGGCCGACACCCTGTCCGGTGGCGAGGCCCAGCGCATCCGCCTGGCCAGCCAGATCGGCGCCGGTCTGGTCGGCGTGATGTACGTGCTCGACGAGCCGTCCATCGGCCTGCACCAGCGCGACAACGAGCGCCTGCTCGGCACCCTCACCCGCCTGCGCGACCTTGGCAATACGGTGATCGTGGTGGAGCATGACGAAGACGCGATCCGCCTGGCCGACTACGTGCTGGACATCGGCCCGGGCGCGGGCGTGCATGGCGGCGAGATCGTCGGCCAGGGCACGCTGCAGGACATCCTGGATGCGCCGCGCTCGCTGACCGGCCAGTACCTGTCGGGCAAGCGCGCCATCGAGATTCCGGCGCGCCGGCACAAGCCCAACCCGAAAATGACGCTGCACCTGCGCGGTGCCAGCGGCAACAACCTCAAGGGCGTGGACCTGGACATTCCGTCGGGCCTGCTGACCTGCATCACCGGCGTGTCCGGTTCGGGCAAGTCGACGCTGATCAACGACACCCTGTTCTCGCTGGCCGCCAACGAGATCAACGGCGCGTCGCACCCGATCGCACCGTACAAGGAGGTCGACGGCCTGGACCTGTTCGACAAGGTGGTGGACATCGACCAGTCGCCGATCGGCCGCACGCCGCGCTCGAATCCGGCCACCTATACCGGCCTGTTCACCCCGCTGCGCGAGCTGTATGCGCAGGTGCCCGAAGCGCGTGCGCGCGGCTATTCGCCGGGCCGCTTCAGCTTCAACGTGCGCGGCGGCCGCTGCGAAGCCTGCCAGGGCGACGGCCTGATCAAGGTGGAGATGCACTTCCTGCCGGACGTGTACGTGCCCTGCGATGTCTGCCACGGCAAGCGCTACAACCGCGAAACGCTGGAGATCCTGTACAAGGGCTACAACATCAACGACGTGCTGCAGATGACCGTCGAAGATGCGCTGAAGCTCTTCGAGCCGGTGCCGTCCATCGCACGCAAGCTGGAAACGCTGGTCGATGTGGGACTGAGCTACATCAAGCTGGGCCAGAGCGCGACCACGCTGTCCGGCGGTGAAGCGCAGCGCGTGAAGCTGTCCAAGGAACTGTCGCGGCGCGACACCGGCCGCACCCTGTACATCCTCGACGAGCCGACCACCGGCCTGCACTTCCACGACATCGAAGCGCTGCTCGGCGTGCTGCACAAGCTGCGCGACGAGGGCAACACGGTGGTGGTGATCGAGCACAACCTGGATGTGATCAAGACCGCCGACTGGATCGTCGATCTGGGTCCGGAGGGCGGCCACCGCGGTGGCACCATCCTGGTCACCGGCACGCCGGAAGACGTGGCCGCACACCCGGCGTCGTACACCGGCCAGTTCCTGGCCAAGATGCTGCCCTCGATCAGTGCGCGCCCGGAGCGCCCGGCCGCCGTGGCCAACAAGCCCGACGCCCGCCCACCCCGCAAGGTCAAGCCGGAGAAGCCGGCCAAGAAGGCGGCCGCTGCCAAGAGCACCGGCAAGGCCAGCAAGACCAGCACCACCCGCAAGAAGAAGGACGCCTGATGAGCACCGACCACAAGATCCTTGCCCGCGTACCGATCAGCGTGCGCTGGCGCGACATGGACAGCATGGGCCACGTCAACAACGCCAAGTACATCTCCTACCTGGAAGAGGCGCGCGTGCGCTGGATGCTGGGCGTGGAGGGCGTATCGATGACCGACCGCATCGCCCCCGTGGTGGCGGCCACCAACGTCAATTACCGCCTGCCGATCGTGTGGCCCAACGACATCGTGGTGGAGCTGTTCGTCGAACGGCTGGGCAACAGCAGCGTAACCATCGGCCACCGCATCGTGGACGAGAAGAACGACAGCACGCTGTATTCGGACGGCAACGTGGTGGTGGTGTGGATGGATACCCAGACTGGCAAGAGCGCGCCGTTGCCCGAGGCGATCCGCAGCGCGTCGAGCTGAGGGTAGTGGGGGGGGGGGGGGGGGGGGGGGGGGGGGGGGGGGGGAGGGGGGTGGGGGGGGGGGGGATGGGGGTGGAGC
>NZ_JBMOWY010000035.1:0-23093 GCF_049310345.1 Stenotrophomonas sp. GZD-301
AGACAAACACCCACCCCCCCCCCCCCCCCCCGCCCCCCCCCCCCCCCTCCCCCCCCCCCCCCCCCCCACTACCGGGATTTCCTCGGGCGCCATTAGCGCGTTTTTGTGCAAAGGATCGCCATGTTCCACCAGACCGATGTCCGCACGCTTCAGCCCGGCCTGACGCCCTTCCCCACCGACGTTTTCGCTCACGACCAGCCCTGGCTGGCCGATCACCTGCTGCCGTTGATCGCCATCGACCTGGGCCTGCTGCGGCCGGAACTGGCCGGCCGCGTGGCAACGCTGCTGTGTCCGATCGAGCCGTACGAAGGCTGCCTCGGCGATGGCACCGAGGCGCACCACACCCCGTTCACCAGCAGCAATTGGCTGGCCTTTGAACTGGACGCGGACAACCGGCTGCGCTTCCTCGGCAATGAAGGCTATTTCCAGCGTGCGCCGCAGAACCGCGATGCGTTGCCGGTGGATGAGGACCTGCGGGCGCATGCGGCGGACATGCAGGACAGCCACGCCAGGGCCCGCGCGCATTTCCAGCAGTACGGCATGCTGGTCAGCGGCATGGACGTCGATGACGATGAGCGGCAGCAGCAGGCGTACCTGGGCAATCTGGGCGGTCCGTTCTGGTACGGCAACTGGACCGGCTACACACGTATTCCGTCCGCATTCGTGATCGAAGACCTGGCCGGCACCACCCAGCGCGGCACCCTGCATTTCCGCAACAGCAGCGACCACCTGCCGGACGATGGCATCCGCATCACCCGCGACGGCGAGCCGTTCTTCCATGTCGCCGATGTCGCGGCCTACAACTGGTGTGCCAACGGCGCCGACGCGATCCTGATGTTCTACGAGCCGCGCAGCCGGACGGTGTTGTTCACGTTCGACTGGTCGTGACGCTGCGCGCGACCCCGTAGAGCCGGGTTCTACCCGGCTGCCGTTGATGCGTTTGTCAGGTTCCGATCATTGCCGCGCGTTGCGCGGCCAGCCGACCAACGGTCGGCTCTACCAGGGTGCGTTTGTCAGGCCGCGATCATTGCCGCGCGTTGCGCGGCCAGCCGACCAACGGTCGGCTCTACCAGGGTGCGTTTGTCAGGTTCCGATCATTGCCGCGCGTTGCGCGGCCAGCCGACCAACGGTCGGCTCTACCGGGGGTCAGGGCGTCCCTTTGCGGACCTGCAGGGTGGCATCCACCTTGCGCCCGTCGGCCAGGGTCAGGCGCAGCGGTACCTGCGTGCCTTCCTTCAAGGCCACTTCCGGCTGCATCAGCATCAGGTGCAGGCCGCCGGGTTTGAGTTCCACCGTGCCCCCGGCTGCGATCGGCAAGCGCTCCACTTCGCGCATGCGGCTTACGCCCTCCACCAGCGTCGTTTCATGCAACGACACGTCGCCGAACGCCTTGCTGCCCGCGCCGACCACCACCACCGCGCTGCGGCAGTCGTTGCGGATCGTCCCGTAACCGGCCGCCATCGGCATCGCACCCGGCGGCAGCCGCACCCAGCCTTCGCGCACCGTTACACACGCCGGTTCGGCTGCGGCAGCTGATGCTGCGAACGCACACAGGCCCAACAATACGCACACGAATGGTTTGGTTATCATCGTCTCAGTTCCCTGCCCGCAACGAGATCGCAGCATGACGACGCTTATCGAGGTGATCAACCACGGCCCCATCCGCGAGCTGCGGCTGGCGCGCCCGCCGGTCAACGCACTGGACACCGAGCTGTGCCGCCATCTGATCCATGCGGTCAACCAGGCCATGACCGACGACGTGCACGGCATCGTGCTGTCCGGCAGCGAGCGCATCTTCAGCGCCGGCATGGATGTGCCGCACCTGCTTGGCCACGGCGAAGACAGGCACAAGCTGCTGGACAGCTGGCAGGCGTTCTTCGGTGCGGTGCGCACCCTGGCCGAGTGCCGCGTGCCGGTGGTGGCCGCGCTGACCGGTCATGCCCCGGCCGGGGGCTGCGTGCTGGCGCTGTGCTGCGATTACCGGGTGCTGGCGCGCAGCGCGGACCCGGCCCAGCCGACGGTGATCGGGCTCAATGAAGTCCAGGTCGGGCTGGTGGCGCCGGAAGGCATCCAGCGTCTGATGCGCCGCGTGGTCGGCCACCACCGCGCCACCCAGCTGCTGGTCGGCGGAGAAATGGTGCCGGCCGAGCGGGCCTTGGAGATCGGCCTGGTCGACGAGCTGGCCGACGCGCCGCAGGTAGTGCCGCGCGCGGTGGCCTGGCTGCAGCGCCTGTTGAAGCTGCCGCGCCAGCCGATGCTGCTCACCCGCGCCATCGCCCGCACCGATCTGCATGAAGCGCTGCACCCGGACCTGATCCAGCTGGACCGCTTCGTGGAGGCCTGGTACGCCCCGGACGCCCAGCAGGCCCTGCAGACCCTGGTCGCCCGGCTGGGCAAGGCCTGACCCGCATGCGGGCCCGCTCCCGCACGCCCAGGTAGTGCCGGCCGCTGGCCGGCTCCCCGCACAACCAACACGCACCGGGAATCCGGCCAGCGGCCGGCTCTACCCTATAATTCGGGTTCGCCCCCTGCTGGTTGCCTCCCTTGTCCGACACGCACGAACCCGTCGTTTCCGAGCTGATCGACCTGCTCACGCTCGAGCGCCTGGAAGACAACCTGTTCCGCGGCCAGAGCCGCGACATCGGCACCAAATACGTGTTCGGTGGGCAGGTGCTGGGCCAGGCGCTGTCGGCCGCGCAGGCCACGGTGGAGAACGGCCGCCACGTGCATTCGCTGCACGCCTATTTCCTGCGTGCCGGCAACATCGACCACCCCATCGTCTATGACGTGGACCGCACCCGCGACGGTGGCAGCTTCTCGGTGCGCCGGGTCACCGCGATCCAGCACGGCAAGGTCATCTTCTTCTGCGCGGCCTCGTTCCAGCAGGCCGAGAGCGGTGCCGAACACCAGCACAAGATGCCGGAAGTGCCGCAGCCGGAAGACATCGAACCCAACCGCCCGCTGCCGCCGGAAGTGCTCGAACGCCTGCCGATCAAGGTGCAGCGCTGGCTGTCGCGCGGCGGCCCGTTCGAGTTCCGCCACGTGTACCCGCGTGACGAACTCAACCCGCCCAAGCGCCCGCCCTACCACCAGGTGTGGCTGCGGTTGAACGAAACCGTGGGCGATGCCCCCGAGCTGCACCAGGCGCTGCTGGCCTATGCCTCGGACTTCCATCTGCTCGGCACAGCCACGTTCCCGCACGGCATCAGCTATTACCAGCCGCACGTGCAGATGGCCTCGCTCGACCACGCGATCTGGTTCCACCGCCCGTTCCGCGCCGACGACTGGCTGCTGTACTCGCTGGACAGCCCCAGCGCGCAGGATTCACGCGGCCTGGCCCGTGGCCAGTTCTTCACCCGCGACGGCGTGCTGGTGGCCAGCACGGCGCAGGAAGGGCTGATCCGCGTGGTCACCGACAGTGCCGCGGCCGCCGCCGTACCGGCCAAGGACTAATTCGATATGCGTCAGATTTTCAGCAGCCAGCGCGTGGAAACCGTGGAAGGCGTGGCCCAGTTGCTGCGCGATGCGGGCATCGACGTGCGCATCACCAACGGGCGCTCGTACCACAGCAAGCGTGGCAGCCAGTTCAGTTACCTGGACACCAGCAAGGCCACCACCCACCCTACTTTGTGGGTGGTGCATGCCGACGACCAGCCGCGCGCGCGTGAAATCCTGCGCGACGCCCGCCTGCTGGAAACCACCCGGCGCGACCACCCCACCGCCGAGTTCGCCTTCCGCGACCAGGTGGGCGAGGTGGCGCCACGCCGCAATTGGGCCTGGCGTATCCGCATCGGCCTGCTGCTGGTCATCGCGGCGGTGGCGATGGTGGTGATGATGCGCCACCGTGGCGCGCCGACGGCGGTGCCCGTGCAGATCCAGCAGGCGCAGCCGCAGGCACCGGCCACCCAGCCGGCGCAGGAAGAGGAAGAGGTCCGCGTGCGGATCACACCGGCACAACAACCGTAAGCCGCGCCCGGCGGTCACATTCCCTGCCCTGCCACGTCATGATGTCACCATCCCCAGGGACCGACGCCATGACCCCGCACCCGCTGACCGCCACACTGGAGCGCGAACTGCCCGCCGCCGCGGGCGGTTGCCAGCAGTCCTACGGCCGTATCGTGCTGGCCTGCCAGAACACGGTGACCGCGATCGCCCTGGCCATCACCCGCGACGTGCAGGCCAGCGAGGACATCGCGCAGGAAGCCTTCATCAAGGCCTGGCAGCAGCTCAACCAGCTGCACAGCCACGCCAGCTTCCTGCCGTGGCTGCGCCAGATCACGCGCAATCTGGCCCGCGACTGGCTGCGCGCCAACCGCGGCCGGCCGCTGTCGGGCGAAGCGGCCGAGATGGCGATCAGCATGGCCGCCGATCCCGGTCCCAGCGCACCGGAGTACCTGCAGCGGGTGGAAGAAGAGGTGGCCGCCGAGGAAATCATTTCAGCGCTGCCCGAAGACAGCCGCGAAACGCTGCTGCTGTATTACCGCGAGGGTCAGCGCTCGCAGCAGGTGGCCGACCTGCTCGGGTTGAGCGATGCCGCCGTGCGCAAACGGCTGTCGCGGGCGCGGGCCACCGTGCGCGAGGAGATGCTGCGCCGCTTCGGCGACTTCGCCCGCAACTCGGCGCCCAGCGCGGCGTTCGCCACCACCGTGGTGTCGATGGCGCTGGTCGCTGCGCCCGGCACGGCCAGTGCGGCGATCCTGATCGGCACCGGCATCGGCACCGGCAAGCTCGGGTTGGGCGGTGCCAGCCTGTCCGGTGGCGCGGCGATGGGCTCGCTGGGCGCCGCTGCCAGCCAGAGTCACCTGTTTGCCAGTGGCTTCGGCTGGGGCGCGGCGGTTGGCGGCATGGTGGGTGGGGTGGTCGGCAGCTACCTCGGCGGGCGCTACCTGATGCGCTACGCGGAAACCGACGCCGAGCGCGCGGCCGTGCGCGGCTTCGTGCACTACAGCACCTTCACCGCCATGCTGGTGTGCATGGCGGTCTTCGTTCTGACCGCCCTGCAGGCCACGTGGTACTGGCCGCTGGTCGCGCTGGTGATCGGGCTGGCCGTCATCAACTACCAGTGTCTGGTGCCGCTGCAGCGGATCATGGCGCCGATGATCGCCCGCGACGCCGCCCGCCACGGACGCAGTGGGCCCACGTGGACCTACCAGTGGATGTACGGCGGCAAGGCGATGTTGGCGGTGAACCTGCTGATGGTCGTGGTGATCGCCGGGGCCATCCGCATGGGCCTTGCCTGAGGCCGGACAGCACAACGCCGGTCGATGACCGGCGCTGTGGGGTGCCGGGCCAGCGCCCGGCGTTGCGTTGCGAGGGGCGGACGCTGCGTCAGCGCGCCTTCGGTGCCGGCGGCGCGTCGCCACGGTGACCGCCGCGCGGACCACCGAACGGCCCCTTGGCGGCGTCGAACTCGGCCTTGCTGATCTGGCCGTCGTTGTTGGTATCGGCGGCAGCGAACCACGCATCGCGATGCTGCTTCATGCGCAGCTCGCGGTCGGCCTTGTCCAGATAACCATCCTTGTTGACGTCCATCTGGTCGAAGCGCGCGGCCAGGCGCGGATCGGCCTTGGCCTCCTCGCGGCTGATGCGGCCGTCCTTGTTGGTGTCCAGCCTGGCCAGCATGTCGCCACGGCCACCCGGGCCACGGCCGTGCCGCTTGCCATGCGGGCGCGGCCGTTCCTCGCGCGACAGCTTGCCGTCCTTGTTGGCGTCCAGGGTGTCGAACTGCGCCGCCAGGCGCGGCGCCTTGGTCGCTTCGGCACGGTCGATGAACCCGTCGCCGTTGGTGTCCAGCGTGGCGCGTGCCGGCGCACCGGTCGGGGTTGGGGCATCGGCGGCCACCGCCAGGCCGGCGGCACCGGTGGTCATCAGCAGGGCCAGCAGCAGAAGGGGGTTGCGATTGCGCATGGGTCACTCCGGTTCGTAGGGAAATCCGCGTGCGGTGCGTGGGCACCCACACCGGTAACAACGCCCAGGCGGCGGCCCGGTTGACCGCCCCGGCGGCCGCGTTCATTTGGCAGACAGTCGCGCCGCCTGCGACGCCCCGGCGCTATGCTGGGCACATGGCAATACACGGCGACCGCGACGACGAGCTGCGACTGTTCCAGACCGGCGACCACCCCTGTGGTTACTGGCCGGACCGGGCCGCGCGCGACCTCGTGCTCGACCCCCACGACGCACGCCTGGGTTCCCTGTACCCGATGGCGCTGAGCTGGGGCTTCCGCCGCTCGGGCGACCTGGTCTACCGGCCGCACTGTGCGCAATGCCATGCCTGCGTGGCGGTGCGTGTGCCAGTGGCGCGCTTCGCGCCGGACCGCAGCCAGCGCCGCTGTCTGGCGCGCAACGCGGATCTGGACGTGCGGATCGTGGCAGCCGAACAGACCGACGAGCAGTTCGCGCTGTACCACCGCTACCTGACTCACCGCCATGCCCAGGGCGGCATGGACGAACACGGCCCGCACGAGTTCGACCAGTTCCTGATCGGGCAATGGTCGCAGGGCCGCTTCCTGGAGGTGCGCGGGCCGGGCCAGCCGGGGCGCCGCGGCGACCTGCTCGGCGTGGCCGTCACCGACGTCACCGCGCAGGGGCTGTCGGCGGTGTACACCTTCTTCGACCCGGACCATGCCGCGCGCAGCCTGGGCACCTTCGCGATCCTGCAGCAGATCGCCTGGGCCCGACGCGAGCAGTTGCCGCATCTGTACCTGGGTTACTGGATCCGCGACCACCGCAAGATGGACTACAAGCGCCGCTTCCGCCCGCTGGAGGCCTACGACGGCCGCCGCTGGCACGATTTCGACGACGACCTGGACGGGCGCTGACGCAGCACTGACATCGCGCTGGGTGCAAAATAGGCGCATGAAAGCCCATCCCCTGATCCTTGCCCTGGCCCTGCTGTGCAGCGCCTGCGCCCAGAGCCCCGCCAAGACCGCCGCCATGCCGGACCCTTCCTCCGCGCCCCTGCGGATTGCCACCTACAACACCTCGCTGTACAGCGACGAGACCGGCGGGCTGATCGCCGAGCTGGAAGGCGACAGCGAGCACGCACGCAAGATCGCCGCGGTGCTGCAGCAAGTCCGCCCGGATCTGGTGCTGCTCAACGAGTTCGACTACGACGACGCCCACCGCGCCGCCGACCTGTTCCAGCAGCGCTACCTGGGCACCACCCAGCCCGGCGGGGGTGAGCCGCTGCACTACGCCTACCGCTACCTGGCCCCGGTCAACACCGGCGTGCAGAGCGGGCTGGACCTGGACAACAACGGCGAGATCGGCGGCGACGGCCGCGCCCGCGGCAACGATGCCTGGGGCTACGGCCTGCACCCGGGCCAGTACGGCATGCTGGTGCTGTCGCGCTACCCGATCGATGCGGACAAGGTGCGCAGCTTCCAGTTGCTGAAGTGGAGCACGATGCCGGGCGCGCTGCGGCCGATCGACCCGCGCACGGGCACCTCCTTCTACAACGACCACGTGTGGTCGCAGCTGCGCCTGTCCTCCAAATCGCATTGGGACGTGCCGGTGACGACGCCGAACGGCGTGGTCCACGCGCTGGTCTCGCACCCGACTCCGCCGGTGTTCGATGGCCCGGAAAAGCGCAACGCCGCGCGCAACCACGATGAGCTGCGCCTGTGGCAGGAGTATCTGTCGGCCGGCGAAAAGCCCTGGCTGTGCGACGACCGCGGCCAGTGCGGTGGCCTTGCGCAGGACGCGCGCTTCGCGATCCTGGGCGACCTCAACAACGACCCGGTCGATGGCGATGGCCGGCACGAGGCGATTGTCGAACTGATCGAGAACGCGCGCGTGCTGCGCTACCCGACCCCGCGCAGCGTGGGTGCCGAGGAGACCAGCCTCGCCTATGCGGCCAAGGGCATCGTGCGCAAGGGCGCGCCGTTCCATGCCACCGGCGATTTCGGCCCGAAGTCCGGCACGATGCGCCTGGACTACGTGCTGCCGTCGGTCGGTTTCAGCTACGTGGGCAGCGGCGTGTTCTGGCCGGCCAACGAGCGCCCGGAGGCGAAGATCGCCGATGGCAGCGACCACCATCTGGTGTGGGTGGACGTGCGCTGAGAGCGTACCGACCAACGGTCGGTACCTACCGTTTCATGGTACCGACCAACGGTCGGTACCCACCGTTTCATGGTGCCGACCAACGGTCGGTACCCACCGTTTCATGGTACCGACCAACGGTCGGTACCCACCGTTTCATTGCGCCCCGGTCAGGGGCGCAGCTCGATGACGATCGCCTCGGCCGCCTCGCGCGCGATGCGGCGTGCTTCGTCGATATCGCCGCCGCGCGCCAAGGTGACGCCGACGCGGCGGTGACCGTGCACGCTGGGCTTGCCGAACAGGCGCAGACTCGAATCGGGATGGACCAGCGCGGCGTCGACGTTGCTGAAGAACGGCACGCCTTCGCCGTGCGCCAGCATCGCGCAGGAGGCGGACGGACCGCTCTGGCGGATCAGTGGGATCGGCAGGCCGAGAATCGCACGGGCGTGCAGCGCGAACTCGCTCAGTTCCTGCGAGGCCAGCGTGACCAGGCCGGTGTCGTGCGGGCGCGGCGAGACTTCGCTGAACCACACCTCGTCGCCCTTCACGAACAGCTCCACGCCGAACAGGCCCCAGCCGCCAAGATCGTCGGTGATGGCCTGCGAGATTTCTTCGGCACGCGCCAGCGCACGCGGCGACATCGGCTGCGGCTGCCAGCTTTCGCGGTAGTCGCCGTCCTTCTGCCAGTGGCCGATCGGTGCACAGAACGAGGTGCCGCCGGCATGACGCACCGTCAGCAGGGTGATCTCGTAGTCGAAGTCGATGAAGCCTTCGACGATGCAGCGGCCCGCGCCGGCGCGGCCGCCGGTCTGCGCGTATTCCCAGGCCGGCGCGATGTCGGCCTCGCTGCGCAGCGTGCTCTGGCCCTTGCCCGAGGACGACATCACCGGCTTGACCACGCACGGCAGGCCGATCGCGGCCACGGCGGCGCGGTACTCGGCCTCGGTATCCACGAAGCGGTACGGCGAGGTCGGCAGCCCCAGGGTTTCGGCGGCCAGGCGACGGATGCCTTCGCGGTCCATCGTCAGGCGGGCGGCGCGTGCGGTGGGCACCACGCGCTGGCCGGCCTCCTGCTCAAGCTGCACCAGCGTTTCGGTATGGATCGCTTCGATCTCCGGCACGATCAGGTGCGGCTGCTCCTGGGCGATCAGCGCGCGCAGTGCCATCGCGTCGAGCATGTCGATCACATGCGCGCGGTGCGCCACCTGCATCGCCGGGGCATCGGCATAGCGGTCGGCGGCGATCACCTCCACCCCCAGCCGCTGCAGCTCGATGGCGACCTCCTTGCCCAGTTCGCCCGAGCCCAGCAGCAGGACGCGGGTGGCGGAAGGAGACAGCGGCGTACCGAGCGTGGTCATGGCGTTTTCCGGGCATCAGGGGCGGGTAGGCATTCTAGAGCGTGACGGCCGGCGACGGGATGATCCCCCGCGCAGGGGGCACTTGCAGACTGATATCATTTTGATATCTTTGAGTCCCAACCCTCCCAAGGACGATCCCCGTGAAAGAGAAAACCATCCGTTCGATGTCCGGCCTGGTCCTGCTCGCCCTGGTGCTGCTGGCATCCGTTCTGGGCGGCGCCCTGTTTGTGGGCGGTGTCATCGAACAGAAGCAGGCCGGCGGCGCGCTGGCGGTGCTGTCGATCCTCGCGGGGCTGGGCATCGGCACTCTGGCGCTGCTGGTGCTGGCCGGCCTGTACACCGTGCAGCCCAACCAGGCCGTTGTGCTGAGCCTGTTCGGCAAGTACGTCGGCACCGTCAAGGACAACGGCCTGCGCTGGAACAACCCCTTCTTCAGCAAGCGAAAGGTCAGCCAGCGCGTGCGCAACTTCGAAAGCGGCAAGCTCAAGGTCAATGAACTGGACGGCAGCCCGATCGAGATCGCCGCAGTGATCGTCTGGCAGGTGGTGGACGCTTCCGAGGCGGTCTACAACGTGGACGACTACGAGAGCTTCGTGCACATCCAGTCCGAATCGGCGCTGCGCGCGATGGCCACCAGCTACCCCTACGACCAGCATGAAGACGGCCAGCTTTCGCTGCGCAGTCACGCCGCCGAGATCTCCCAGCACCTCAAGGACGAACTGGCCGAGCGCCTGGCCGATGCCGGCGTGCAGGTACTCGACGCGCGCATCAGCCACCTGGCCTACGCCGCCGAAATCGCCCAGGCGATGCTGCAGCGCCAGCAGGCCAATGCGGTGATCGCCGCGCGTACGCGGATCGTCGCCGGTGCGGTGGGCATGGTCGAAATGGCCCTGGCCGAGCTGCAGAAGAACGGCGTGGTGCAGCTGGACGAAGAGCGCAAGGCGCACATGGTCAGCAACCTGTTGACGGTGCTGTGCTCGGACCGTGGCACCCAGCCGATCGTCAACGCCGGCTCGTTGTACTGACGTCATGGCCGAGAAGAAAGCCTACCCGCTGCGCATCAACGCCGACGTGCTGGCGGCCGCGCAGCGCTGGGCCGATGACGAGCTGCGCAGCCTCAACGCACAGATCGAATACGTGCTGCGCGACGCACTGCGCAAGGCCGGACGCCTTCCCAAACCGGATGCCAACAAGGAGAGCAAGGAATGAGCAAGCGTTGGAAGTACCTGACCGTAGAGGTGAAGCCCAGCTGGTCGGGGAAGATGGACACCGAGGAAGTGCAGACGCAGTTGAACCGGCACGGTCAGCTCGGCTGGGAACTGGTCAACATCGTCATGGCCGCACCGATGACCGCGGCGGTCCTGGTGTTCAAGCAGGAGGCCTGAGATGCGTAGGACATGCCAGCGCGTCGCGGCCCTGTTGATCGCCAGCCTGGCGCTGGCCGCCACGGCCGCCCCGCCCGAACAGACCGCCACCGCCTTGCTGGACCACCTGCAGGCCGGCGATGCGCAGGCGGCCGAGGCGATGTTCACCCCCGAGCTGGCCAAGGCAGCGCCGGCGGATACGCTGCGGGCCCTGTGGCGATCGTTCGGCGAACCGCGCGGGCGCGGTACTGCGCAGGTAACCCCCCACCAGGGCATGCAGGTCGTGGTGCAGCCGCTGCAGTTCGCGTCCGGCGAGCTGACCGCGCAGGTCGCCGTGGATGCGGGCGGGCGTGTGGCCGGGCTCACCTTCAGGCCTGTCGCTGCACCCGCCGCGGCCGCCCCCGACGTCCCGGCCGGTGCGGACTATCGCGAACAGCCGCTGGACATCCCGACCGCGAAAGGCACCCTGCCCGGCACGCTGGCCCTGCCCACGGGCAAGGGTCCGTTCCGCGCGGTGGTGCTGGTGCACGGCTCCGGCCCGCAGGACCGCGACGAAACCATCGGGGCCAACCGCCCCTTCCTGGACGTGGCACGCGGCCTGGCCGCGCACGGTATCGCGGTGCTGCGCTACGACAAGCGCACCCATGCGCGTCCGCAGGATTTCAGCGGCACGGACTACACCGTGGACGATGAAACCACCGACGATGCCGTGGCGGCCGTCGCGGCGCTGGCCGGCACCGCCGGCATCGATCCACGGCACATCTACGTGATGGGCCACAGCCAGGGCGGCATGCTCGCCCCGCGCATCGCCCGCCGTTCCGGCAGCGTGGCCGGCGTAGTGCTGTGGTCTGCACCCGCACGCTCGCTGCTCACCCTGCTGCCCGAACAGAACCGCTACCTGCTGGGCCTGGACGGCCAGATCAGCGCCGACGAGCAGGCCTTCCTGGACAAGCTGGACAGGCAGATCGCCGCCGCACGCGGCACCGCTCCGGTCGCCGCCGCCGACCTGCCGCTGGGCCAGCCGGCACGCTACTGGCAGTCGTTCGAGGCCATCGATCCGGTCGCCGACGCGCGCACTCTCGCGCAGCCGATCCTGCTGCTGCAGGGCGGGCGCGACATCCAGGTGGTCGATACCGACTGGCAGCTGTGGAAGCGCGGCCTGGCGCGGCAACGCGCCGTGGCCTTCCGCCACTACCCGGCCCTGAACCACCTTGGCATTGCCGGTGAAGGCCCCGGCACGCTGAACGAGTACGCCATCCCCGGCCACGTGGCACCGACGCTGATCGACGAGGTGGCGCAGTGGATCGGAGCGCAGCGGTGAGCACGGCCGGCCTCGACGGCCGCACCTTCGCCGTGGCGCCGGCGCCGGTGTGGCGGCTGCTCTGGCTGTGGGTGCCCCTGCTCGGCTGCGCGGCGCTGATCGTGGCCGGCACCCTGCAGTCCGACCAGCGCACCGCGCACGAACTGGTGCTGACGGTGCCGTTCATGGCGCTGCTGCTGGCGGTGCTGACCGGGGCCTTTTTCCGCCGTCGCATCGCCCTGCAGGGCAGCACGCTGGACCTGACGGCCACGTTCTACCGCAGGCAGGTGCCGGTGCAGGCGATGGCGCTCGCCAGGGCGCGGGTGCTGGACCTGGCCGAGCATGACGCGCTCCGCCCGCGGATGATGCTCAACGGCTACGGCGTCCCCGGCTTCCACGCCGGGCACTACCGGCTGCGCGACGGCAGCCGTGCGTTCTGCCTGCTCACCGACGCCAGCCGGGTGCTGTACCTGCCCCTGCACGACGGCGGCGCGCTGCTGCTCAGCCCCGAGCAGCCTCGCGCCCTGCTGGACGCGCTGCAGGCGCTGGCCGTGCCTGCGGCCACGCACTAAGCTGGGCGCATGCGTCGATCCCCTGCCCTGCTGATCAATACCGCCGAGATCGAACTGTGGCCCGGCGGCCTGCTGCGCGCACGCGGCAATGCCGATGCGCGTGCCCTGGCACACGCCCACACGGTACTGCGGCGCAAGCGCGATGGCCGCTACCTGGCGGTGGTGTCCGCACACGGTGTGCTGCCGCTGGTGCCGCACCTGATGCGCGAACCGGGCATCGACGCGGCGCTGGATGCGCTCGAACAGCAGTTCACCGGCCGCGAGCGCGCGCACGACCTGGACACGTTGTTGCCGCTGCACGGGCTGGAAGTGCGGCTGGCGCAGCTTGGCGTGGACGCGCAAGCCTATGAACACGACACCGGGCTGTCACTGGAAGCCGAACCGGCGCGGCTGCAGTTCGCCGGCCGCGACCGCTACCGCCGCCCGCTGTGGCTGCACCATCGCGCCGCGCGCAGCTGGCAGCGCATGCGTATGCAGGCAGCCGCCGACGGCATCGTGCTGGAAGCCATCTCCGGCTACCGCAGCCACGATTATCAGCTGGGCATCTTCGAACGCAAACGCGCCCGTGGGCTGGACGTGGCCGAGATTCTCACCGTCAACGCTGCCCCGGGCTACAGCGAGCACCACAGCGGCCGCGCGCTGGACATCGGCAGCCCGGGCGAACCCCCGGCAGAAGAGAGCTTCGAGGTCACGCCCGCCTTCGCCTGGCTGACCGCACACGCGGCCGAATCCGGCTTCCGGATGAGCTACCCGCGCGACAATCCGCACGGCATCGTCTACGAGCCCTGGCACTGGTGCTGGCGCCCGGCGGGCGACTAACCTCCGCATTCCATCAGGGAGCTGGATCATGGATGACAACAGCCCGTACCGCGTCGGTACGACCACCCCGCCCGCTGCGCGGCGCCGGGCATGGGATCACGCGCCGCACGCGATCACCTCGCCGATCCGGCACATGGCCGCGCTCGGCGCGATCCTGGCCGTGGTGGCGCTGAGGATGGTCGTGTACCGCCTGCAGGACGGGATCCAGATAAGCATCAACACACAGGCCGGGCGCTTCGGCATCTCACTGGCCGCAGTATTTTTCCTGGTCGATGCCTGCATCCAGATCTGCCTGTCCTGGGGCGTGCTGCGCGCCAGCCGCGTGGCGGCCTGCCTGCTGCTGGGCTACTACGTCGCCTGCAAGGTGCTCCTGACCGTCGCGGGCGGCGGGATGACACTGCCGGGGAGTGCATGGATGGTCGTGGTCATCGTGTTCATGGTGCGCGGCACGGTGGCCACCTTCCGCTATCACCGTCACCTGGCGCAGGAACACCGCCATCCCCCGCGCCGGCTCAGCGACGACCCGGCATTCGCGCCGAGGACGCCGGCGCTGGACTGACCCGCCGCGCTCAGTCCTGCGACCGGTTGGTGGGCGGTTTGGGTGCGTCGGTGAAATCGGCAATGCGCCACAGGTACAGGCTGGCGTAGGTCCGGAACGGTCCCCACGCATCGCCGCGTACCAGCAGTTCCTTTGGCGTCGGCATGAGCGCGGCCTTGTCCACGCGCTGGGCACCCTTGCGCACGCCGAGGTCGTCGATCGGCAGGATGTCCGGCCGGCCAAGGCGGAACATCAGCATCATCTCCACCGTCCAGCGGCCGATGCCGCGGATCGGCACCAGCGCGGCGATGATCGCATCGTGGTCCATCACCGACATCCGGCGCAGGTCGGGGATCTCGCCGGCCGCTTCGCGCCGCGCCAGGTCGCGCAGCGCCAGCGCCTTGTTGCCCGACACCCCGCACGCACGCAGGCCGGGGTCATCGATCCGCGCCAGGGCATCGGCGTGCAGCCGCGGGCTGCCGATCGCCGTTTCCACCCGGCCCACGATGGTGGAGGCGGCCTTGCCGCTGAGCTGCTGGAACAGGATCGCCCGCGCCAGCGCATCGACCGGGTCGAACGAGCGCCGCCAGCCCGGCGGCGGCTCGATCGGGCCGAGCCGCTTCATCCAGGTACCGAGGCGACGGTCACGCCGGCTCAGCCAGGCGTGGGCCTCCTCCACGTCGAAGCCGCGGCGGAAGCGCGGCACCTCAACGCCTCAGGGCATTGAAGGCGTAGACCACCCACCCCAGCATCAGCGCGCTGCCACCGACCGGTGCCAGACCGGTGCGGAACTGCCAGATCGCACCGGCGACCAGGCTGCCCGAGAACAGCAGGGTACCGAGCAGCAGCACCGACAGGGCCAGCTTGCCGACCCGGTTCTGCTGGGTGGCGCCCAGCGCGGCCAGCGCCACACCATGCCCGAACGCGAACAGCGCGGCGGTGTTGACGTGCGACTGCGCCAGCGGCTCGGCGATGCCGTGCGATGCATAGGCCGACAGGCCCACGGCCGCGGCGGCCAGCAGGCCACCCAGGCAGGCCAGCAGCGAGGGTCTGCGCGCGCGTCGTTCGAGGTTGAGCATCCTTCCATCCTTCCAGACAAGGCCCCGGTAGCGGAGCGGCAAAAAAAAACGCGCCGCAGGAAGCGGCGCGTTTTCGTCGTGCGTTACATCACGGCAACCGTCGGTTTACTTGACGGCCCAGTAGATGTCGTACGTACCTTCCGGGGTGAAGGACTTGTCCACACCACCGTTCCAGGATTCGTACGGGCGGTCGATCACTTCGTTGCCGGCAGTGACGGTCCAGGCACGCAGGGCGTTGCGCGCCACGTCCAGGCCAGCCATGTGGCCGGTGTAGGTCGCGTGGGCCGAACGGTGCGGTGCAACGTGCACGTACTTGACCGGGGCGCCACCGTCGATCTTCACCGTCAGGGCTTCGGCCGAGGCCGCTTCAGCACCCTTCTTCTTGACCGGCTGGGCCACGTCGAAGGCGTACTTTTCCTGACCGAAGTCGGTGGTGATGATGCGCAGCGGACCGGCGGCTTCGAGGTTGTTGGCCTCCATCACGCGCTTGATCCATTCCTGGTTGTCGTGGATCGACTTGGTGATGGTTTCCTGACCGCGATCAACGTTGCCGGCGGTGACGACCAGCAGGTCTTCGGCCGGGACATCGACGATGGCCAGATCGTTCAGCGGGGCTTCGGCGGTGCGGTAGTCAACGTTCGGCACGGTGGCCAGCATGTTGGCCATGCGGCTCAGGCCGAGCTTCAGGTCGTCGCCGATGTGGCGGCTGACGTACAGGCCGGCGTAACGACCGAACAGGTTGAAGCCGTACTTGACGCTGTAGTCCTGCGTGATCTTGACGTTGCGGCCACCCTTGCCGGTCGGCTCGAGGGTGAAGCTGGTGGTCTTGTCGTGGCCCTTGCTCGGGTCCTCGATCGCGATCGCCACGTGCTTGTTCTGCTCGGACTCGGTGATCACCCAGCTACCCTGGCCCAGGGAGCTTTCCTTGGAGGCGTAGTCCAGGCGGGCACCCACGCCGGCGGCGGGGCCGGAGTGCTTCAGTTCAACGGCGGGATCGCGCAGCAGCAGCGGGTTCCAGTCCTTGAAGCGGCGCAGGCTGTTGACCGTGTCGAACACGATCGTCATCTTGCGGTTGGTCTCGATGCTTTCGGAAATATGGCGCTCGCCCGGCAGACATACGCCAATGATGACGAACAGGCCAGCCACGATCCCCAAGGCGATCAGGAACTCGATAATACGGGTCATTCAGGAGTCTCCGGGGCCGATCCCACGGCCGGGTTGATTGAAGCGAAGCGCCAATCCTAGCAGGCTTCGCGGGTGTTGTTGATCAGGATTGGCGCACCGGTTTCCATGCCGGCAGCGGTTTTGCATAGACAAGGAGCGGAAAGATAGCGCATCACGGGTGTCAGCACGTAGGGGATGGGCGATATTTCTTTGCCGGATTCGGCGAAAAAGCCTCACCAGCCCACCACATCCCTTGTGCCGCAAGCGTTTCGGCCATCGTCGAATGTTTTCGCCGGCCGCCTCAGACCAGCTGCAGTTCGAAGGCCTTCAACACCGCCCGGGTGCGGTCGCGCACACCCAGCTTGGACAGGATGTTGGACACGTGGTTCTTGATGGTGCCCTCGGCCACGCCCAGCGAATTGGCGATCTCCTTGTTGGAGAACCCGCTGGCCATCAGCCGCAGGATCTCGGTCTCGCGGTCGGTCAGCGGATCGGGGCGGTCCAGGCTGACGAATTCATTGCGCATGTGCTCCAGCCCGGACAGCAGGCGCTGGGTCACGGCCGGCTGCACCAGCGAGCCCCCGTCGGCCACGGTCCGGATCGCCCCGACCAGCTGCTCCAGGGTGACGTCCTTGAGCAGGTAGCCCTTGGCGCCGGCCTTCAGCCCGGCCAGCACCAGCTGGTCGTCGTCGAAGGTGGTCAGGATGATGGTGGGCGGCAACTGGTTCAGACGCGACAGCATCTGCAGCGCTTCCAGTCCGGACATCACCGGCATGCGCATGTCCATCAGCACCACGTCGGGGCGCACCTGCGGGACGACCTCGACCGCCTGGCGCCCGTCGGCGGCCTCGGCAACCACCTCGATGCCATCGTCGAGCGCCAGCAGCGAGCGGATCCCCTGCCGCACCAGGGTTTGGTCGTCGACCAGGCAGACGCGAATCATCAACGCACTCCTTCCAGGATGGCACCCAGCATCAGCACTGGCACGCCGGGGACCGAGGCGCACAGGCGGAAGCCCTGTCCCCGGCGGGTTTCGATCTGCAGCTCTCCGCCGCATTGTTGCAGGCGTTCGCGCATCCCGCGCAAACCATTGCCGACCACGATGCCGTCGGCCCCCACCCCGTCATCATGCGCCTGCAGCACCACCATGCCCGGCGCCTCGCGGCGCACGCGGATCCAGAGATTGCGGGCGTGCGCGTGGCGCACGGCATTGGTGATGATTTCCTGGGTGCAGCGCAGCAGCACATGGGCGCGCTCGGGATCTTCCACGCTCAGCGGTTCTTCGATGTCCAGGTGGATGTCCAGCGACGGCACCTGCTCGGTCAGCGGGCGCAGCGCGGCGGCCAGGTCGATGGCGCCGCTGTCGCGCAGCTGGCTGACCGCCTCGCGCACATCGGTGAGCAGCAGCTTGGCCAGGGTATGGGCCTGGTGCACATGCTCCTGGGCCTGGCCTTCGGTGATGTGGCCGGCCACTTCCAGGTTCAGGCTGAGCGCGGTGAGGTGATGGCCGAGCAGGTCGTGCAGCTCGCGCGAGATGCGGGTGCGCTCGTTGACGCGCGCGCTCTCGGCCAGCAGCACGCGGGTGGCGCGCAGTTCGGTGTTGAGCCGGCGCTGCTCCTCGCGGGCGTCGGTCTGTTGCCGGGCGACCAGGCTGGTCACGAAGATGAACATGGAGAAGCCGCCATACAGCAGCGACTGCATCACCGCCTCGAACAGCGAGAACGGCAGGAACAGGTAATAGACCGGGGCCACGGCCAGCTGACTGAGCAGCAGCCAGATCACCCCCACCCGCGCCGGCAGCATCCACGGGATCACCCCGGCGGCCACCATCATCAGGATGCTGCCCAGGCCCGAGCCGCTGAGGAAGCTCACCCCCAGGGCCGACACGGTCAGCAGCACCAGGATCGCGCGGTCGTACCAGGCCGAGTGCCCGCCGTGTCGCAGGCCGCGGGTCAGCCACAGGTAGCCGCCGCCGAAGGCCAGGTAGGCCACGAACAGCAGCACGGCGAACAGGTCCACCCCGCCGCTGTGGCGGATCAGGGCTTCGTACTGGGAGTACACCAACGGCAAGCCGAGCATGACCCAGGTGAACAGGCCGGCCAGTCGCAGTACTCGGGTTTGGCTGAGGTATCCCAACATGGATGCATCTTAGGCTGAACCTGCGCCCCTGCACCCGGACATAAGTCATGGCCGCCGGCTCGCGGGGGGCGGCCACCCATGCAATAATCCGGCGCAGGGCCCCTCGATGGGCCGACCGCGTTACCCCACGGAGTCACAATGTCGATTGTCATCCGCGACGTGCGCGAGCACGAGCTCGATTCCGTCCTGGCCCTGAACAACAACGCCGGCCTGGCCATCCTGCCGCTGGATGCCGCGCGACTGCGTCTGTTCTACGAAACCGCTGAATATTTCCGCGTCGCCGAGCGCGACGGCAACCTGGCCGGTTTCCTGATCGGCTTCGGCAGCGAGAGCCAGCACGACAGCACCAACTTCGCCTGGTTCAAGCAGCACCTGGGCACCGGCTTCTTCTATATCGACCGCATCGTGGTCGCCAGCCGCCGTCGTGGCGGTGGTGTCGGCCGTGCGTTCTATGCCGATGCACAGAGCTACGCCGAGCTGCGCTACCCGCAGATGACCTGCGAGGTGTTCCTGGACCACGGCGCCGATGCCGCCCTGCTCTTCCACGGCAGCTTCGGCTTCCGCGAGGTCGGGCAGAACACGATGTCGCACGTGGACGTGCGCGCCAGCATGCTGCTCAAGGACCTGTGCAGTTACCAGTGGGTGCACGACACCTACGGCGACCAGCTGCCCGACGTGCCCTGGGTGGGCCACCGTCGCGAGCCGCTGCGCGTACAACGGCCGACGGGGACCTGATTGGTGGCAGCGAACATGGATTTTGAACAGGCCGGGGAACTGAAGATCGGCCAGGTCGGTATCGCCAACCTGCGCATCCGCACCCTCGACGTCGAACGCCTCACCCGTGAAATGCACGACCGCGTGGCACGCGCGCCCAAGCTGTTCGGGCGCGCCGCGGTGATCCTGGATTTCGGTGGCCTGAGCCAGATGCCCGACGTGGCCACGGCCCGGGCGCTGCTCGATGGCCTGCGTGGCGCCGGCGTGCTGCCGGTGGCGCTGGCCTACGGCACCACCGAGACCGACCTGCTGTCCCAGCAGCTCGGCCTGCCCCTGCTGGCCAAGTTCCGCGCGCAGTACGAACGCGCCGAGGCCGAACCCGTCGCCCCGCCGCCGGCACCGGAACCGCCGCGGCGTACCCGCGCGGCCGCCGCCGCCACGCCCGCACCGGTTGCGGCGCCCCCGGCCGGCGCTGCGCCGCAGCCCGGCCGCATGCAGACCAGCAACGTGCGGTCGGGCCAGCAGCTGTATGCCGAGAACTGCGACCTGACCGTCATGGCCACGGTCGGCGCCGGCGCGGAAGTGATCGCCGACGGCAGCATCCATATCTACGGTACGCTGCGGGGCCGTGCCCTGGCAGGTGCCCAAGGCAATACCGCGGCGCGTATTTTCTGCCGTGATTTCCATGCTGAACTGGTCGCCATTGCCGGCCATTACAAGGTACTGGACGATGTCCCGGACACGCTGCGCGGCAAGGCCGTGCAGGTGTGGCTGGAACAGGACCAGATCAAGATCGCTGCGCTGGACTGATGCAGCCCCCAAAATATAAGAATCAGGAGAAGTCCTTTGGCTGAAATCATCGTAGTCACCTCCGGCAAAGGCGGCGTCGGCAAGACCACCAGCAGCGCCAGCCTGGCCTGCGGGCTGGCACGTCGTGGCAAAAAGGTGGCGGTGATCGACTTCGACGTCGGCCTGCGCAACCTCGACCTGATCATGGGCTGCGAGCGCCGCGTGGTGTACGACTTCGTCAACGTGGTACACGGCGAAGCCACGCTCAAGCAGGCGCTGATCAAGGACAAGCGGTTCGACAACCTGTACGTGCTGGCTGCCTCGCAGACCCGCGACAAGGATGCGCTGACCCAGGAAGGCGTGGGCAAGGTGCTCAAGGACCTGGCCGCCGACGGCTTCGACTACATCATCTGCGACTCGCCGGCCGGCATCGAGAAGGGTGCGTTCCTGGCGATGTACTACGCCGACCGCGCCGTGGTGGTGGTGAACCCGGAAGTGTCGTCGGTGCGCGACTCCGACCGCATCATCGGCCTGCTTGATTCGAAGACGCACAAGGCCGAGTCCGGCCAGAACGTGCCGGCGTTCCTGCTCCTCACGCGCTACAGCCCGGCACGGGTGGAAAGTGGCGAGATGCTGAGCATCACCGACGTCGAGGAAGTGCTGGGCCTGAAGGCGATCGGCGTGGTGCCCGAATCGGGTGACGTGCTGAATGCGTCCAACAAGGGCGAGCCGGTGATCCTGGACCCCGAATCGGCGGCAGGCCAGGCCTACGAAGATGCGGTGGGCCGCATCCTCGGCGAAGAGCGTCCGATGCGCTTCACCACCGTGGAGAAGAAAGGCTTCTTCAGCAAGCTGTTCGGAGGGTAAGCATGGGACTGTTCGATTTCCTGAACCGGAAGAAGACCACTGCCGAAACGGCCAAGAACCGCCTGCAGATCATCATCGCGCAGGAACGCAGCCACCGTGGCGGCCCGGATTATCTGCCGCTGCTGCAGCGTGAGCTGCTGGAAGTGATCAAGAAGTACGTCAACATCGACGCCGACGCGGTCAAGGTGGACCTGGTCAAGGACGGCGAGCACGACGTGCTGGATATCTCCGTGGCGCTGCCGGAAGGTCCGCAGCAGCCCTGACCGACACCGCCCCTTCCGTCTGGAAGGGGCGCACTTTTCGTAGCGCATGACCCACGTCGCCACCGACGCCGAACCGCAGGTCACCTGCGTCGGCGATATTCATTTCGAGGATGCCGCCACGCTGCTGGCGGCGCATGCGCTGCGCCTGCATCGGGTCGAGGCGGGTGCGCCGATCCCGGGCAGCTATTGGGGCGAGCCCGAGGCGGGCATCATCGGCAGCGATGTGTACGTGCGCGACGACACGCCGGTGCATTCGATGCTGCACGAGGCCTGCCACCTGATCGTGCTGCCGCCGGAGCGACGTGCGCTGGTGCACACGGACGCGACCGATTCGGTGCCCGAGGAAGACGCCACCTGCTACCTGCAGATCGTGCTGGCCGCACAGTTGCCGGGCGTGGGCAGCGATCGGCTGATGGCCGACATGGATACGTGGGGGTATACGTATCGGTTGGGGTCGACGAGAGCGTGGTTCGAGCAGGATGCCGAAGACGCCAAAGCGTGGCTGATCGACCGCGGCCTGCTTCCCGCCTGAACCCCGTAGTGGGGGGGGGGGGGGGGGGGACGAGCGGAGGTGGGGGGAGCGAAAAAACAACAACACATCCTCACTCGTGGCAAAATCGCTTCCCGGCTCGTAGTGCTGTCGCCCGCCCGGTGGTTGGTCGCTACCAGAGCGCCATCGCATCCCGGTGGGTGCCGACCGTTGGTCGGCACGCTCAACGCCCGACCAACCGTCGGGCGCTACTGCCCTGCCAATGCGCGCAGGGTGATGCCGACGATGTAGGCCAGGTAGGTGCCGGTGGCGTAGCCCATCGTGCCGAGCAGTACGCCGACCGGGGCCAGCGAGGGATGGAAGGCGCTCGCCACGACCGGTGCCGAGGCCGGGCCGCCGATGTTGGATTGCGAGCCGATCGCGAAGTAGAAGAACGGCACCTTCAGCACGATCGCCAGCGTCGACAGCAGCACGATGTGCACGGCGATCCAGATCAGGCCGAGCAGGAACAGCCACGGGCGTTCCAGCAGCGCGAGCAGGTCCATCTGCATGCCGATGCACGCGATCAGGAAGTACAGCAGCAACGAGCCGAGCTTGGAGGCACCGGCACCTTCCAGGTTGCGGGCCCGGGTGAAGCTCAGGGCCAGGCCGCAGGTGGTGGAGATGACCACGACCCAGACGAACGGCGCGTCGAGGCTGAACTGCGAGGCCCAGCTGACGTGGCCCTTGAACCATGCCGACACCGGCCCGGCAATGGCATGCGACAGGCCGACGGTGCCGAACGCGACCGCGATGATCAGCATCAGGTCGGTCAGGCTGGCCACGCGTTCGTGTTCGGCCTGGAACTTCTCGATGCGCACCTTCAGCGCATCGATCGCCGAGGTATCGGCCCCGCTGGCCGCGTCGATCCTGGACGCATGGCCGGCCATGAAGATCAGCACCGCCATCCATACATAGCCGACGCCGACGTCGACCACGGCGAACTGCCCGAAGGTGGTCGCGTTGACGTCGAACACTTCGCGCATCGCCAGCATGTTGGCGCCGCCACCGATCCAGCTGCCGGCCAGCGCGGCCATGCCGGCCCAGGTGTCGCCGGCAACGGTGGACGGATGCATCCACTTCATCACCAGGAAGGCCACCACGGCACCGAGCATGATGCTGAAGGAGGCGCCGAGGTACATCGCGATGAGTTTCGGGCCCAGCCGCAGGATGCCCTTGATGTCCACCGCCAGGGTCAGCAGCACCAGCGCGGCGGGCAGCAGGACGTCGCGTGCGACCGGGTTGTACAGGCGCGTGTTCTGCCCGTCGATGAGGCCCACGGTGTTGTAGATGCCGGGGATCAGGTAGCACAGCAGCAGGGCCGGCACGACCGCGTAGAAGTGTTTCCACAGCCCGCGCGGGCGCGAGGCGGTCCAGAACACGGCGCCAAGGGTGGCGGCGATCAGGCCGAAGACGACGATGTCGTTCTGGATCAGGGGCATGACGGTATCCCGGTAGTGGGGGGGGGGGGGGGGGGGGGGGGGGGGGGGGGGGGGGGGGGGGGGGGGGGGGGGGGGGGTAGGGGTGCGGAGGGAATGAAAAAAGATGCGACAGATAG
>NZ_JBMOWY010000036.1:0-66260 GCF_049310345.1 Stenotrophomonas sp. GZD-301
TAGGGGCGGGATGGTATCCGGGTAGTTCCGGCTGTGGGCCGAAAACCTCGCAGAGTCGATGGGGTTGCCGGCCAGCAGCCGGCACCAATGAAAAGCGCCGCCCCGGAGGGCGGCGCTGCAATCGGGCTTATTCGCCGATGTGCTGCTTCAACCAGCCGTTGACGGTGTCGTGCCACTGCACGCTGTTCTGCGGCTTGAGCACCCAGTGGTTCTCGTCCGGGAAGTACAGGAACTTGGACTCGATGCCCTGGCGCTGGGCAGCGGTGAACGCGGCCAGGCCCTGTTCGACCGGAATGCGGAAGTCGAGCTGGCCGTGGATCACCAGGATCGGCTTCTTCCACTCGGCAACATGGTTGACCGGGTTGAACTTCTCGTAGTTCGCGGCCTTCTGGTACGGCGTACCGCCCTGCTCCCACTCGGTGAACCACAGTTCCTCGGTGGCGTAGCCCATCATGCGCTGGTCGAACACGCCGTCATGGTTGACCAGGCACTTCCACGGCTCGTTCCAGTTGCCGGCGATCCAGTTGACCATGAAGCCGCCGTAGCTGGCGCCCAGCGCGCATGCCTTGTCGCCGTTGAGGAAGGGGTACTGCTTCTGCGCGGCGGCCCAGCCCTTCTGCAGGTCTTCCAGCGGGCGGTCGCCCCAGTGCTGGCTGATCGCGTCGGTGAAGGCCTGGCCGTAGCCGGTGGACCCGTGGAAGTCGATCATCACCACAGCGTAGCCCTGGCCCGCGTAGGTCTGCGGATTCCAGCGGTAGCTCCAGCCGTTGCCGAAGCTGCCCTGCGGCCCGCCGTGGATCAGGAACGCCACCGGGTAGGTCTTGCCTTCCTGGTAGTTGTACGGCTTGACCACGTAACCGTGCACGGTTTCGTTGTTCCAGCCCTTGAACTGGAACTGCTCGTAGTCGCCGAAGGCAACGTCGGGCAGCATCTGGCCGGCGCTCGGGGTGATCTCGCGCTCGTTGGCGCCATCGAAGGCCGCCACCACGATCTGGTCGCCGCTCTTGAGGCTGTTGCGGGTGTAGGCCAGGGTGGTACCGCCACGGGTGGGCGAACCGATGCTGCCGCCTTCGGCGATCACCGCGGCCTCGCCACTGTCGATATCGACCAGGAACAGGCGGTGTTCGCCCATGTCGTCGGCCGAGGTGTAGATGCCCTTGCCGTCGCCGGACAGCACGATCTCACCGGCCGAGCGGTCCCACTTCGGTGCGATCTCACGGGTCTTGCCGGTGGCCACGTCCATCGCCATCAGGCCGAAGCGGTCGGCTTCAAAGCCCGGGCGCTTCATGGCGCGGTAGTACAGGGTCTTGCCGTCTTCGCTGAACACCGGGCCGGCATCCCACGCCGGGTTGGCGGCCGTGAGGTTCACCGGGGCCTGCTTGCCGTTGGCATCGAGGCGGTACAGGTCGAAATTGGTCGACCACGGTTCCTGCTTGCCGGCCACGCGGATCGCGGCGACCACGGAGGTGCCGTCCGGGGACCAGGTGAAGTCGTCATTGCCACCGAACGGCTTGGACGGCGCATCGCCATCAAGCGTGGCGCTGATCGCCGAGGCACCCTTGACCGCAGCGCCCTTGGCTGCCGGCAGCGGCGCTACGAACAGCGTGTTGCGGCGACCGTCGTTCCAGGTGTCCCAATGGCGCACGAACAGGCTGTCGAAGACTTCGCCGGTGTTCTTGCGCGCCTTGTGCGCGTCCAGCTTCTTGCTGGTGCAGGCCAGGTCAGAACCGCAGGCCTGGAACACGCCGCTGCTGAAGGCCACGCGGTCGCCCTGCGGGGAGACGTGGTAGCTGTCCACGTCGACCGGGAAATCGGTGAGCTGGCGCGGCGTGCCGCCGGCGGTCGGCATGGCATACAGCTGCTGGCTGCCGCCCTTGGCGCTCAGGAAGTACACGGTCTGGCCATCGCCGGACAGCGCGGCGGAGTTGACGTTCCAGCCGGCCGGGGTCAGCGGCTTGGGCGGCGCCGCATCGCGGGTACGCAGGTCGCGGATGTACAGGCCGGTGCTGGCCTTGCTGTCCGTACCGACCACGCGCTTGGCGAACACGACCTTGCCGCCATCGGCGGTCAGCAGCGGGGCCGAGACCCGATCCAGCGCGATCATGTCGCGCACATCCAGGCCGCGCGTGGCTGCCAGCGACGGCATCGCGGTCAGCAGGCACAACGGCAGCAGGGCGTAACGAAGTTTCATCGGGGTCTCCGCGGGACGGCAAAACGCCGATGGTAGGGCGGCGCCCGGTCCGAAGCAAAGGCCACAGGTCATGGGCTTGGCCAGATCCGGCAAACCCGTGGGGGGCACGCGTTGCGCGCGCCCCCTGGCGGTGGAGCCGAGCCCTGCCCGGCTCCTTCCGCAGGCTTACACGTTGCCGACGGCGCGCTTGCCGGTGCGGTAGATCAGCCAGCCGACCAGGAACAGCACGGCCAGGCCGATCCACTGGGCGCCCGGCAGGTGGAACGGCAATGCCAGCACGTCGGCACGGCTGCTCAGCACGATCGGAACCGCGATGGCGATACCCATCAGGGCTTCACCGGTGATCAGGCCAGCGGCGAACAGCACGCCCGGCTTGTGCACGCGGTCGCGGCCTTCTTCGTCGTCGGCGCGCACCTTGTGGAAGCGCTCCACCAGGTAGGCGATCAGCCCGCCCAGGAAGATCGGCACCATCAGCTCCAGCGGCAGGTAGATACCGATTGCGGCTGCCAGCACCGGCACGCGGAAGCGTGCGTTGCGCGACTTCAGCCAGCTGTCGAAGGCGATGATCGCCGCGCCGACCACGGCGCCGATGCCGATGAAGGTCCACGGCAGCTCGCCACCGAACAGGCCCTTGGCCACGGAGGCCATCAGGTTCGCCTGCGGCGCCGCCAGCGCATTGGGGTGCAGCTCGGACTTGACGCCGATGCCGTACGCGGTCGCCAGCAGGTTCAGCACCGGGGCCATGATCAGCGCGCAGGAGAACGCGCCGATGCCCAGCATCAGCTGCTGCTTCCACGGGGTGGCGCCGACGATGTAACCGGCCTTGAGATCCTGCAGGTTGTCACCGCCGACCGCCGCCGCACAGCACACCACCGCACCGATCATGATCGCGGCCACGGCGCCCAGCGGGGCCCCGCCAACGCCGACCGGCTTGAGGCCGTCGGCGCCCAGCAGCACCACCAGCACCGCCGAGGCGAACAGGATGGTGGAGATGGTGATGCCCGAGACCGGGTTGTTGGACGAACCGATCAGACCGGCCAGGTAGGCCGAGACCGAAACGAACAGGAAGCCCGCGGCGATCATGATCAGGGTCATCGGGATCGACACGTGCCACTGGCCCACGATGGCCTGGTACAGCGCCAGCAGCGGCAGGGTGAACACCACCAGGGCCACCAGCATCCACTTCATCGGCAGGTCGCGCTCGGTGTGCGCCAGCGCCGGGCCGCCGCTCTTGCGGGCGGCGGCGAAGCCGCTCTTGACGCCGTTGAGCAGCGACTTGCGCAGCGAGATCAGGGTCCAGACGCCGCCGATCAGCATGGCGCCCACGCCCAGGTAACGCATTTTCGCGCCCCAGATGGCGAATGCCGCCTCGGTCGAACTGGCCGTGGCGATCGATGCCGCCAGCGCCGGATCGGTGTTCATGAAGAACGCCTGGTACAGCGGAATGGCGATGTGCCAGGTCAGGATCGAGCCGGACACCACCACGATGCCGACATTCAGGCCGACGATGTACCCCACGCCGAGCAGCGCCGGCGACAGGTTGGTACCGATGAAGGCGGTGATCTTCGAGCTGCCCACGTAGGCCGAGGTGGCCCAGGCATCCGGGATCAGGCGCAGGCCGCTTTCGGCCGCCAGCTTCACGAAGGCGCCGATCACGGCCGACACGGCGAGGATCTTCAGGCCCGGGCCCGGGTTCTCACCGGCCTTGAGCACTTCGGCAGCCGCCTTGCCTTCCGGGAAGGGCAGCGGATCTTCGACGATCATCGACCGGCGCAGCGGCACCGAGAACAGCACGCCCAGCAGGCCACCCAGACCGGCGATGCCGAGCACCCACCAGTACTTGAAGTCCGGCCAGTAGCCCATGATCACCAGCGCGGGGATGGTGAAGATCACACCGGCGGCGATCGACGAGCCGGCCGATGCGCCGGTCTGGACGATGTTGTTCTCAAGGATGGTGCCGCCGCCGAGGAGGCGCAGCACGCCCATCGAGATGACGGCCGCGGGAATCGCGGTGGCGATGGTCAGGCCTGCGAACAGACCCAGGTAGGCGTTGGCCGCCGACAGGATCACCGCCAGCACGATGGCAAGCACCACCGCGCGGAAAGTGAGCTGTTTGGGCGCAGCGTCGTTGTTCATGGAAGCCCCTGCTGGCAAAAAATCTGGTCCACGCTAGCGTTCATGTCCGGGCAAGTCCAGTGTGAAACGTGCTGCAACACGCATGACTCACGGTGGTCACAACGATAGGGCGGCCGCACCGCCGCCATCCCGCCCGGATCGGCAAGGCCCGGCGACAGGCCGCACCACACCGTTATGTTATATCCTATCGCGCCACTCCTCTGGCGTTGCCGTGACCGCTCCCCTCGCCTCCCGCCTGACCTCCATCGACCAGCTCCGTGGCACGGTGATCGTGCTGATGCTGCTGGACCACGTCCGCGAGACGTTCTACCTGCACCACCAGGTGCCGGACCCGATGCTGGTGGACCAGACCGAGCCGGCGCTGTTCGTCAGCCGCCTGCTCGCCCACCTGTGCGCCCCCGTGTTCGTGCTGCTCACCGGGTTGTCGGCCTGGCTGTATGGCAGCACGAAAGCCGATGGCCGGCGCGCGACCAGCGCGTTCCTGCTCAAGCGCGGCCTGTTCCTGGTGGCGCTGGAGCTGCTGGTGGTCAACTTCGCCTGGACCCTGCAGTTCCCGCCCAGCGTGATCTACCTGCAGGTGATCTGGGCCATCGGCCTGAGCATGATCGTGCTGGCCGGGCTGCTGTGGTTGCCGCGCGGCGTGCTGGCAGCGCTGGCGCTGGCCCTGATCGCCGGGCACAACCTGCTCGATGGTGTCCGGGTAAGCGGCGATGGGCCGCTGGCGATCCTGTGGAAGGTGCTGCACCAGCGCGACTGGATCGTGCTGGGCGAGCACCTGCGCCTGCGCACCTCCTACCCGGTGCTGCCGTGGATCGGCGTGATCGCCCTGGGCTACGCGATCGGACCGTGGTTCGCGCGCGGCGGCGAGCCGGCGCAGCGCCAGCGCCGGCTGGTGCTGGCCGGCGGCGGCGCCCTGCTCGGCTTCGCGCTGCTGCGCGCGGCCAACGTCTACGGCGACCGCCCGTGGCAGGCGCTCGGCACCGCCGGTGAGACGCTGATGAGCGTGTTCAACGTCACCAAGTACCCGCCGTCGCTGCTGTTCCTGCTGCTCACCCTGGGGGTGGGCCTGTTGCTGCTGCGCCTGTACGAGCGGCCGGCCGTAGCCCGTGTGCTGGCCCCGCTGGCCGACATCGGTGCCGCGCCGATGTTCTTCTACCTGCTGCACCTGTACGTGCTGAAGCTGCTGTACGTGCTCGCCGAGGCGTACTGGGGGCCAACCCACGGGGCGTATGTCGGCGTGGACCATGTGGCCGCGCTGTGGGCCCTGACCGCCGTGCTGGCCCTCGCGCTGTACTGGCCCACCCGGGCGTTCGCGCGGTTGAAGGCGCGGCGGCGGGATCTGGCGTGGTTGCGGTATCTGTGAGCAGAGCGTGCCGACCAGCGGTCGGCACCCACCCACCGTAGCAATGGCCCGAACGGGTGCCGGCACCTGCGCAGCACAGGGGGCATAATCGCCGCCTGTCTGCTGCCTGCCCGCCCATGACCGCCACTGCCCTGCCCGCGTCCGACGACTTCCTCGGTCACCCCAAAGGTGTCTACGTCTGCTTCTTCACCGAGATGTGGGAGCGGTTCTCGTTCTACGGCATGAAGGCGCTGCTGCTGCTGTACCTCACCAAGTACCACCTGTTCGGCGACAAGGCCGGGCTCGACCTGCTCGGTGCCTATGGTGGCCTGGTGTACTGCATCCCGGTGTTCGGCGGCCTGCTCGCCGATCGCTGGCTGGGCATGCGCAAGGCGGTGGTGTTCGGCGGCGTGCTGCTCGTGCTCGGCCACCTGGGCATGGCCTTCGAAGGCCATGCCGCCACCCGCATCGACGGCCAGATCGTGCGCGATGATGCCGCGCTGGGCGTCACCTATCTGTCGCTGGCGCTGATCATCATGGGCGTGGGCTTCCTCAAGCCCAACATCTCCACCATCGTCGGCAAGCTCTACCCCGAGAACGACCCGCGCCGCGACTCGGGTTTCTCGCTGTTCTATGCCGGCATCAACCTCGGTGCCCTGTTCGCCTCGCTGGTGTGTGGCTTCCTCGGCGAAGCCTACGGCTGGAAGTACGGCTTCGGCGCCGCCGGCATCGGCATGGTGATCGGCCTGGCCATGTTCCTGTGGGGCCAGAAGTACCTGCAGGGCCATGCCGAACCGTCCGACGCGCCAGCCCTGCGCCAGCGCGTGCTGGGCATCCGCCGCGAATGGCTGATCTATGCGGTGGCCGTGCTCGGCGTGATCCCGGTGGCCGCACTGATGTGGGCCGCGGCCAACGGCGCCTTCGCGCTTGGCGGTGAAATCAGCCTCGCGTTGATGCTGATGATCGTGGTGCTGGGCGGCGTGCTGGTGTGGTTCGCCTGGTTCACCGGCACCCGCTGCACCCCGGTGCAGCGCCAGCAGATGATCGCGCTGATGGCGCTGATCTTCATGGCGCTGGTGTTCTTCACGCTGTACGAGCAGACCTACGGCTCGTGGGTCACCTTCACCGACCGCCTGCTGACCAAGGACCTGGTGCCCGCGCTGGTGATCCAGGGCGGCACGCCGCTGCCGTGGTCGATCGCCTCGCTGCTGCTGGCGCCGCTGGGCTTCGTGGTTGCCGCGCGTCTGTCCGAACGCAACCCGGCCTCGGCCGCGCCGCGCACGCTGTTCATCGCCATCGTCGCGCTGATGCTGGTGATGCTGATCCGCGACTGCCTGGTGATTCCGCAGACGGCCGGTTCGCTGACCTACCTCGGCGGCCTGTTCCTGGTGGTGCTGGCGCCGCTGTTCGCGATGCTCTGGGCGTGGCTGGACCGTCGCCGCATGGACCCGTCCAAGCCGGTCAAATCCTCGTTCGGCCTGGTCTTCGCCGCGCTCTCGTTCGTGCCGCTGGCGCTGGCCGCGCAACAGGTGGGCGCGAGCGGGCAGATGGCCAGCGTGTGGTGGCTGGTGCTGGCCTACCTGATCCTGGAGATCGGCGAAATGTGCCTGTCGCCGGTCGGCCTGTCGGCGGTCACCCAGCTGGCCGCGCCGCGCGTGGTCAGCCTGATGATGGGGACCTGGTTCCTCGCCACAGCGTTTTCCGAAACCTTGGCCGCGCTGTTCGGCAAGCTCGCCGCGATCGAGGTGCCCGAAGGCGAAACGATGAACATCGCCAGCGCTGCCGCCAGCTACGAGCACCTGTTCTGGCTGCTGATGTGGATCGGCCTGGGCTGTGCAGCGGTGGCGCTGCTGTGCTCACCGCTGCTGAAAAGGATGATGCACGGGGTGAAGTAACCGGGCATCGCGACGCACCTGCACAACGGCACCCACGCGGTGCCGTTGTGCTTTTTACACACGGCGGGTTAGCAGCAACACATAAACGTTTCCTAACACCATACGACCCGGTCACATTCTGGGTTTTTCGTATTTATTTCAAATACAGCCTCCGGCGTTGTCACGACCATGACGCTCCTTCACCGCCCTCGCGCGGTCGGAGCGGTGTCGCGACCGGCACCCGCTCCGTCTTTCCTCGTCCTGCACCTACGACTGGAGCTGCCCATGCGCCGTACCGTTCTCTTCCACCACCCGCTCGCCGCGATGATTGCCCTCGCCCTGTGCGGCGTGCCTGCGCTGTCTGCCCACGCGGACACCGCGGCACAGTGCGATACCGTCGGCGACACCGACTGCGAGACGGCGCAGGCCAGCGGCCGAGGCGGCCTGTCAGCGTGGTGGATCGGCGGCATCGTCGCGGTGGCAGCAGGTGCGGCGGGCGCTGCCGGCGGCGGCGGTAGCAACGGCGGCGGCAATGGCGGTGGCAACGGCGGCGGCGGTCCCGTCCCCGGCCAGGAAGGCGGCCAGTTCGGCGATCGCCAGACCCTGGTCGCCGCTGGCGGTGAGTCCGTATGGAATCAGCCGGTGGACACCCGCATCATCGGCAACGCACGCAACGACGGCCACCTGGATCTGAATGCCGGCAGCCTCACGGTGCGCAGCAACGGTCATCTGCACAACCACGGTACGCTGCGCGTCGGCGAGGCCGCACGCCTGGTGATCGAGCGCGATGGCGACCTCGACAACCGTGGCCAGCTCGACCTGCGCGGCAGCCTGCATCTGCAGGCCGATGCCAGCCTGGAGAACCTCGGCCGCCTGTCGGCGCAGGACGCACGCATCACCCTGGACGGCGATGCGGAGATCGACAACCAGGGCGACATGCAGCTGCGCGACACGCTGGTGGTGCTGCAGGGCGACAGCGATTTCGACAACGGCGAGCGCCAGCGCCCCGCACGGCTGGTCGTGGACGGCGGCGGGTTCGTGCTGGGCGGTGCCGCCGGGTTCGAGAATCACGGGACCCTCCACGCCAGTGGCGCGCTGAACCAGGGCAGCCTGATCCACGCCACCACCGCACGCGTCGGCAATGACCGCGACACCATCGAAGCGTTCAACAACCACGGCAGCATCGTGCTCGATGCCGATGCACGGGTGCTCACCCTGGTCGCCGATACCCATGCCAGCACCGGCATCAACCGGGCGGGCGGACAGATCACCAGCCATGCCCGCAACCACGCGACCCTGCATGCCGAAGGCGCATCGGCGACGCTGCTCAACCAGGGCACCCTCACCGTTACCGGTGATCAGGCCGTGGCGATGTCCGGCGCGCGCGGCGCCACCTTGATCAACGACGGCACGATCAACCTCGGCATCGCCGGTGCGGCCAACGGCCAGCACCTGGTGGCGATGCGTTCGGATGGCACGGCCACGCTCAACAACCGCCGCGGTGGCGTGATCAATATTCACGCCGACCATTCGCATGCCTTCCAGGTTGCGGGCGACGGCAGCGGACGGCTGATCAACAACGGCCAGGTCAATGTCTATGGCATCGGCAGTGGCATCAACGCCGATGCCGCCACCGCCGCGGCCAACCGACCCGGTGCCGACCTGGGCTGGCAGGCGCCGCGCGGCATCAGCGGCTACACCGTGGGCACCAACGCCGATGGCAGCGCCGGGCGCATGGTGCTGCACCAGGGCGGCCACCTGGCCGACGTCGCGGTGGACACCGGTTTCACCCGCGGCACCGCCGCGTCGCAGGTCCACCTGCAGGGGGTGTTTACCGGGGCCGACAGCGGCGAAGACAACATCCGCAGCGCGACGGTGGTGTGGCGCGCGCAGGCCGAGCGCGATGCCAGCGGCACTGTCGATGTGGTGATGACCCGCAATGACTACCGCGCACTGGCCGATGCGTCGGTCCAGGGTGTGGCGGCCGCGCTGGAAGCCGGTTATGGCAACACGGCGCTGTTCCACAGCCTGGAAGTGGCCGACAACGCCGAGTTCAACCGCGCCCTGCACCAGCTGTCCGGTGGGCAGGTGATGGCGGCAAACCAGCGCCTGGCCGCCAACGGCGAGGCGTTCTGGTCGAGCCTGGCACGCAGCGCGCCGACCGACGGTCACCGCCTGCTGGCGTTCGGGCCGGGGGCTGAAACCCGCTACGGCGTGCAGGGCGTGGGCACCGGCCTGCAGTTGGCGGTACCGATGCAGGGCGGCCGCCAGTTGCAGATGATGTCCGGCCTGCTCAGCGCGGATACCGCACACGACGGCGGGCAGACGCGCAGCCAGTCGCGCTTCGCCGGCGTGGGCATCGGCCAGTCGCTGGGCGCGTTCCGCCTCCAGCACACCCTCGGCAACGAGTGGCACCGGATGGACGGTCAACGACAGCTCCAGTGGGGCGCTACGCACACGACGGCGCACAGCCAGCGCACGCTCTCGCGCACCCGCATCGGCAGCACGCTGAGCCGCGATCTGGTGACGTCCGCCCTGCACTGGCAACCGCGGCTCGGGGTCACCGCGTTCCACGCCCGCGAGGCCGCCTTCCACGAGCACGGCGCGGATGCATTCGGGTTGTCGGTGGGCGCCGGCACGCGCCGTGGCGTGCAGTGGGAAGCCGGCACGGGCGCGCAGGCGCGGATCGGTTCGGCGTGGACAGTGCGTGGCGATGCGGCCTTGATCGGCTCCGTCAAAGAACACACCCGCGGTCGCCTGGCGTATCTGCAGGGCGCGGAGGGCCACGCATTCGAGCTGCCGGGCAGCACGTCGGGCGTGGACTACCGGGTGATGATCGGCGCGGACTACCGTCGTCAGCGCCTGGCGCTGGGCGGGGCGGTTCTGGCGCAGCGCCTGCTGGGCACTCCCGACACCCAGGCGCAGATGCACCTCAACTACGTGTTCTGATCCCGCCGGACGATGGCGCGCAGGCGCCATCGTCCGCCGTGCCGGCTCAGGGCTGGGCCGGTGCCGTTGGCGCCGTGGCGGTTTGGCCGCCCAGGCTGCGCGACAGGAAGGCAAGCAGCCTGGTGTAGTACTCGCGCCGGTGGTCGTCGGTGTAGAAGCCGTGGCCTTCGGTGGGGTAGTACAGCGACTCCACCGGAACACCGGCCTTCTGCAACGCCGCTTCCATGCGCTTGGTGTGCTGGATCGGGGCGCGTTCGTCCTGCCCACCGGCCGCCAGGAACACCGGCACCTTGATGCGGTCGGCCAGATTGACCGGCGACACCGCCCCGAGGTCGCCGCGCTCGCCGATCCATTCCTTCAGATAGGTTTCGCCCGAGCGCCGCCCCTGGATGTCGCCGGTGGTATGCATCATCGGCAGGTCGTAGACCCCCACATAGCCCGCGGCGCAACGGTACAGCGCCGGTTCCTTGGCCACGCCCATCAGCGCGGCGTAGCCGCCGTAGCTGGCACCGTAGATGCAGATCTTCGACCCGTCGGCGATGCCCTGCTCCACCGCCCAGCGGGTGGCGTCGGTCACGTCGTCCTGCATCGTGCCGCCCCACTGGCGCGCGCCGGCCTGCTCGTGGGCACGGCCGTAGTTGCCCGAGCCACGGAAGTTGACCTGCAGCACCGCGTAACCGGCGGCGGCCAGCAACTGGTTCTCGGGGTCGTAGCGGCCATCGTCATAGACATCGAACGGACCGCCATGCGGCACCACCACCATCGGCAGGCGCTTGCCTTCGCTGCCCTTGGGCACGGTCACGTAGCCGTGCAGCGGCAGACCGTCGCGTGCCTTCAGCGCGATCGGGCGCACCACTGCGGCCGCTTCCGGGTCGATCCAGTCGCTGCGGCTCAGCAGGTGTTCGGCATTCTTGGCGACCGTGTCGAACAGGAAGAAGTCGCCCGGATTGCGGCCGGACCAGACTTCCAGCAGCAGGCGCTTGCCGTCGCGGGTGGACGAGGTGACATACACCGCCTCGCCGCCGAAGGCCGCTTCCAGGCTGCGGTGCATGCGTGCGTCGGCGGATTTCTCGTCGAAGAAGCGCGTACGCGGGGTATCGCCCATGAACAGCGCACCGACCGGGATCGAGGTGCCCTGCCGGTAGATCACCCGTGCCGGGTCCACGACGGGATCGGAGAGCACGGGCAGGCGTTCGCCGCTGGCCGGGTTCCACGAGACGAACGCCGCTGGCCCGCGCGGCTGCTCCACGATCAGGTACGCCAGCGCGCCATCGGTGGAGAACCCGACCGGCCGTTCAATGCGCCCTGTGTCGTTCTCGTCGTTGAGCAGCGTCCAGTCGCTGCCAGCCGCGGCGCGGTAGTACAGCTTGTTGACGTTGTCGCCGCCGGCCCCATAGGCGAAACGCACCTCGCCCTGCGGGTCGGTCGCAAAGCGCGCGCGCTGCACCGGGGCGCGCGCGGCCACCTGGCGATGGCCGGTGACCACGTCCAGGCGCTCGGCGCGGGTGAAGGGGTCGGCGGAGAACGGCCACGTGGTGACCAGCACGCCGCGCGGATCATTGGGCAGGTCATCGGCCAGGAACGCGGCCACCGCGTCGCCCTTCTTCGGCTGGATGCGCGATCCCTGCCGTGCGGCCACGCGATAGCCGATCAGCAGCTCGCCCCGGCCGCCGTTGGCGTTCATGGCGAACAGCTCACCGGTAGGGCGCGGCGCATCGTGCGAGCCGAACTTTTCGGCCAGGCCGATCACCACGCGGTCGTCGCTGGCCCAGTGGAAGTCGGACGCATGGTTGTCGCGCGGCGGCACGAACGAACCGGTCAGGCGGCCTTCCACACGGTGCATGATCGCCAGCGCGGTGCGGTCTTCCATCGGCACCGTGGCCGCGAAGTAGTCGCCCGAGGGCGAAATCTTGATGCTGGTGAATTTGTCCCGGCGCAGGTAGTGATCCAGATCCACTGCGGTGGCCTGCCCGGCCAGGGTCATGCAGACGGCCAGTGCCGCCAGGGTCAACGTACGCATCCTTCCCCCTTGCTGCCGGACGGCGTGTCCGGCAGGTAACGATGTTCCGGCGCACGGTGGCCCCGGTGTGGCGCGGCAGCGGGCGATGCCGCCGCCGCATGTGTGGCGGTCAGGGCGCCTTGCCCTTGCCGGCCGGTGTGGTGGTGGCCGTGGCCCCACCCAGGCTGCGCGACAGGAACGCCAGCAACCGGCTGTAGTACTCGGTGCGGTGCTCCTGGGTGTAGAACCCATGCCCTTCGGTCGGGTAGTACAGCGATTCCACCGGTACGCCGGCCTTCTTCAGGGCGGCTTCCATGCGCTTGGTGTGCTCGATCGGCGCGCGCTCGTCCTTGCCGCCAGCGGCCAGGAACACCGGCACCTTGATGCTGTCGGCCAGGTTGACCGGCGAGCGGTCGGCGAGGTCCTTCGGGCGGCCCATCCACTCGCGCAGGTAGTTCAGGCCGAACTCGGTCTTCTGCACGTCGCCGCGCGCGTACATCATCGGCAGGTCGTAGACGCCCACATAGCCTGCCGCGCACCGATACAGACCGGGCTCGCGCACCGGCCCCATCATCGCCGCGTAGCCGCCATAGCTGGCGCCGTAAATGCAGATGCGGTCCTTGTCGGCCACGCCCTGCGCGATCGCCCAGCGCGTGGCATCGGTGACGTCGTCCTGCATGGCCATGCCCCACTGCAGGCGGCCGGCCTCGGTATGTGCACGCCCATAGTTGGACGAGCCGCGGAAGTTGATCTGCATGACCGCGTAGCCGGCGGCAGCCAGCAGTTGCGACTCGGTGTCGTAGTCGCCGCGGTCGAACACGCCGATGGGCCCACCGTGCGGCACCACCACCATCGGCAGGTTGCGCCCGTCGCTGCCGTGCGGCAGCGTGAGGAACCCATGCAGCGGCAGGCCGTCGCGGGCCTTGAAGGCAACCGGCCGTACCTCCGCGCTCTTGGTCGCGTCGATCCAGTGGCTGCGGCTGGCCAGGTGCGCTGCGTTCTTGCGGGCGGTATCGAACAGGAAGAAGTCGCCGGGATTGCGCCCGGACCAGGTTTCCAGCAGCAGCTTGCCGCCATCGCGGGTGCTGGAGGTGATGTAGACCGACCCACCCAGCGCGGCCTCCAGGCTGCGGTACTGCCGCGCCGTGGCCGAGGTGTCGTCGAAGAACGCGGTGCGGGGCGTATCGCCGAGGTACAGCGCGCCCACCGGGATGCGGGTGCCGGGCTGGCGGATGATCCGATGCGGGTCCACCACCGCATCGCGCAACAGGGTCCGGCGCTCGTTGGTCTCCGGATCCCAGCTGACGATCGCATCCGGCCCGCTGGCCTGTTCAACCTGCAGGTAGGCCAGACGGCCATCGGCCGAGAAGCCCAGCGGCACCTCGGTGCGCCCGCTCACGTTCTGGCTGTTGATCAGCGACCACTCGCCGCCAGGGGCGCGGTAGTACAGCTTGTTGACGCGGTCGTTCGCCGCGCCCAGCGCGAAGCGGACCTCGCCCTGGTTGTCGGTGGTGAAGCTGCCGCGCTGCACCGGCGAGCGGACCACCATCGTGCGCCGGCCGCTGAGCACGTCCATGCGCTCGACCTGCGGATAGGGCTCGTCGCTGAAGGGCCACACCTCGATCAGTGCATACCGGTCGTCGTCGGGCAGGTCGTCGGCCATGTAGGCGGCCACATCGCCCGCCTTCTTGACCTTGATGTAGGTGCCCTGGCCTTCCTGCACCCGGTAACCGACCAGCAGCTCGGCGCGCTTGCCATCGGCATTGATGCCGAACAGCTCGCCGGTGGGCTGCGGCGCATCGCGCGCGCCGAGTTTCTGGGCCAGGCCGACCACGATGCGCTCGTTGCTGACCCAGTTGACGGTATGGGCGTGGTTGTTCTTTGGCGGCCTGAAATTGCCCACCATTTCCATGCCGGGCAGGCGCAGGATCGCCACCGCGGTGGCATCTTCCAGCGGTATCGTTGCGGCGATGTAGTCGCCTCCCGGCGATATCTGGATGTCCTCGAAACTCTGCTGCCGCAGATAGCGGTCCAGCTCCACCGCCCCGGCCTGCGCCGACAGCGCCGCACACACCACCGCCAGCATGGCGGCCCACCTGATCCTGCTCATCCATCCCCCCCGGGCTACCGGACTTCATGTCCAAGCGCCCGATTCTAGGCGGAAGATGGGGTCGGGAACCAGTGCGGAACGCACAAAGAAAAATGGCACCGCGAACGGTGCCATTTAAGGTATGCATCGATGGAGAGAGGTATCAATGCATACCGCGGAACGCGAGGGTCAGCGCCAGGATCGACAGGATCACCGCGATGGTGCCGTCGAGGATGCGCCAGGTCTTCGGCTTGGTGAACAACGGCGCGAGCAGGCGCGCGCCGAGCCCCTGTGCGGTCAGCCACAGGCAGCTGGCGGTGACCACGCCGGCGGCGAAGGCCATGCGCGAACTACCGAAGTTCTCGGCGATCGAACCGATCACCATCATGTCCAGCCAGAAGTGCGGGTTGATCAGCGAGAAGCCGACCGCCGAGATCAGCACCGCACGGCGCGAGGTGTCGCCGCCGTCGTCCATGTCCATGCCGCCGCCACCGCCGGCCAGCGCGCGGCGCGCCGACTGCCACGCATACCACGCCAGGAACGCCACGCCGCCCCACAGCACCGCCGTGGTCAGCCACGGCAACGCCTGGGTCAGGGTGCGCAGGCCGGCGACGCTGGCGAAAATGAAGGCGGCGTCGATCGCCGCGCAGGTCGCCACGACCGGCACGATGTGCTTGCGCAGGATGCCCTGGCGCAGGATGAAGGCGCTCTGCGCGCCGACGACGGCGAACAGACCAATGCCGGTGGCGGCGCCGCTGAACCATGCGGCGAGCCCGGCGCTGCCGGAAATGATGGAGAACATGGGAGACCACCTGTGTTGCGGGGGGCGGTGCCTCGCCAAGGCGTACAGCACCGGATGGCGCGTATTGTCGCGCCGCAACATGGAAAAGTAGAGCTAAACTTACTTAACCACCTTTAGCCAGGCTTAAGACCATGCGGATCGACCATGCCCAGCTCCGCGCGCTTGCCGCCGTCGTCCGCGAAGGCAGTTTCGAGCGTGCCGCGCAGTCGCTCAACGTCACCGCTTCGGCGGTCTCCCAGCGGATCAAGGCGCTGGAGGACCGGGTCGGCCGGCTGCTGGTCAAGCGGTCGTCCCCGGCGGTGGCCACCCCGGAAGGCCAGGTGCTGGTGCAGCTGGCCGAGCAGACCGCGCTGCTCGAGCACGACGCCCTGCACCGCATGGGCATCGCCGACGAGGACCTCCCGCACGCCAGCATCCCGGTGGCGGTCAACCACGACAGTCTGGAAACCTGGTTTCCCGAGGCGGCGCGCAGCTTCGCCGCGCAGACCGGCACCACCCTGGACCTGCGCCTGGAAGACCAGGACCACACCGTGGCGCTGCTCCGCCAGGGCGCGGTGCTGGGCGCGGTGACCACGCTGGACGAACCGGTGCAGGGCTGCCAGATCCACGCGCTGGGCAGCATCCGCTACGCCGCCACCTGCACCCCGGCCTTCCATGCGCAGCACTTCGCCAAGGGGGTCAACGCGCAGTCGCTGGCGCAGGCCCCGGTGCTGGTGTTCAACCGCAAGGACGACCTGCAGGCGCGCTTCGCCCGGCGCCTGGCCGGCGAGGACCTGCCGCTGACCGCCCCGACCTGGTGGATTCCGTCGACCCGCGCGTTCGTGCAGGCCAACCTTGGCGGGCTGGGCTGGACCATGAACCCCCTGCCCCTGGTCAAGCGCCACCTCGAGGCCGGCCGGCTGGTGCTGATGAAGCAGCGCGCCTGGGAAGACGTGCCGCTGTACTGGCAGCACTGGAAGGGCGATGTGCAGACGATGGCGCTGCTGACCCGCGCGGTGCTGGGGGCCTCGGCCACGCTGATCCGCAGGAAGCGCTGACGGTGGTCACGCGCCCCTGACCGGCAGGCGGGCAGCATCGGCCCATTCCCGCCAGGGCACGCCGATGGAAAGCGATCCGCTGTTCCTGCATATCCGGGTGGTGCTCGGCATCATCCTTGGCCTGAGCATCACCACCCTGCTGCGCGGGCTGGCGTCGATCATCGAGCACCCGCAGCGCCGGGGACGGTCGTGGATCCACCTGTGCTGGGTGGCGTGGGCACTGGTCTCGGTAGTGACGTTCTGGTGGTGGGAGTTCCGCCTCACCGAGGTGCGGCACTGGACCTTCGGCACCTACGTCTTCGTGATCGGCTACTGCGCCGCCTGGTACATGCTGTGCGTGCTGCTGTTCCCCGACGACGTGCGCGAGTTCGGCAGCCTGGAGAACTACCTGCTGCAGCGTCGCGGCGGCTTTTTCGGGGTGCTGGCGCTGATCACCCTGCTGGACCTGGGGGATACGGCGATCAAGGGCCACAGCCGCTGGCAGGCGCTGGGCGAGGCCTACCTGCTGCACACCGCGGCGATGCTGCTGATCGCCGGGCTGGGCGTGGCGCTGCGATCGCGGCGCGCCCATCTGCTGCTCGCCGCGGCCGCGCTGGCGTACCAGGCGGCCTACTTCCTGCTGGAATACTTCACGCTGGGCGGGACCTGACGCCCCCGGCCGCGTGCCGGCTCAGCGCGCGTCGAGCCCGACGCGGCCGTCCACGATGTGCACCTTCGCGCGCACGATGGTGGCATCGGCACCCTTGCGCTCCGGGGTGATGTTCAAGCTGAAGACCGCATCCAGATCGACCGGGCGCAGCGCGAAATCGTTGATTTCCTTCGGCGTGATCGGCCAGCTGAAGCGCACCGACTGGCCCGGTGCCACGGTCTCCAGGTCCTTCAGCATCAGGCCGTCCACCGGGTTGCGGCGCAGCTGCTTTTCCTTGCCCGAATGGCGGTCCACCAGCCGTACCGCCGGGCCCCGCTTGCGCAGGAAGGCAACCGGCAGCGTCACCGCGCTGCGGCCGCCATTGCGCAGTTCCAGTTCCACCCGGACATCGTCGCCGGTGAAGCGGCAGTGGGCATCGTCGATGCAGCGGGCGTGGAGTTCGATCATGGGGGCAGGCTCTGGGTTCTGTGCAGACAAGGGCGAAGCGGCAAACAGTGCGATCAGGGGAATCAGGAAACGGTGCATGTCAGCTCCCGGCCGAGTTCGCGACGGAGCAGTTCCTGCACCTCGCGACCGATGTTCCAGGCATGCCTGGGGTGGGTACCGGCGCTATGGTACGTGGACATGATGGTGGCCTGCGGGTCGGTGCTGTCGCGGTAGGCCATCGCCTCCACCCCCGCCGGATCGACGGTGCCGTCGGGACGGATGTAGCGGACCGTGTCCGAGGCGTCGTCCTCGTTCTCCGAGTACTCGTCGGGCAGGCCCAGGGTGTGGGCGAACTCGTGCGCGTAGGTCCACGGGTCGGTGGTGGTGGCAACATACACCAGCGGCGGATCGACCATTTCGCGGTCGTATTCCTTGTGCAGCTGCAGCGTGTAGTCCTGGCCACCGTCAACCCACTGGATCGCATAGCGGATCGGGAACGAACGGGTCCCGCACTGCGGATCGTTGACCGCCAGGGTGAACTTGCCGTTCCAGTAGGTATCCACGCCGTCCATCATGCGCAGCTTGGCCGTAGTGACGTCGGCCGCGGTGACGCCGGCCAGCGGCTGCACCCGGACCTTGATCGAGACCACGATGTCGCCGCCGGACTTGAGCGGCACGGCGATGCTGTAGGTGACCGGGAACGTCCAGTCGTAACGGGTGCCCGCCGGGTCCAGCGTTTCGGAATAACGGCCGTCGGCGTTCACCGCGATCTTCGCTTCGTGGTCGCTCACCCAGCATTGCGGCGCGTCCTCGCGTACCGCCGACGGCGCGTCGGCGGGCCTGGTGGCCTTCAGCACCGCAGCCGCGATGGAGACCGCCGCAGCGAGCACGGCGGCCGTGTTGCTGGAGCCACCGCCTCCGCCGCCCCCGCCACCGCCTGCCTCCACGCTGACCGTGGCCTGCTGGCCGGCGAGCAGGGTGCAGCCGCAGCTGGCCTTGTCGCCGTGCCGGGCGACCGGGTTGCCGTCGATGATGAGGGTGGCGTCGCCGCTGGCGATCACGCCGGGGCCGTGCTTGCTGCACAGCACCGCGTCGTTGACCCGGGCTACTGCGTGTCCGTCGATATCCGTGAAAGGCGAACCGGCCAATACCGTGCCGCCCAGATGGAGGTGGTCACCGACCACGACCAGCGTCCTTGCCATTGCGTACCTGTCTCTTTCGTAGCGTCCGTTGCCCATTCAGTCTACCCGGCCGGCCCGGTCGGGGTCACCCCGTCGGATGCTGCGTTGCACCAAATCCGTACCGGAAAGGGCTAGAATCCGCCCCAAGGAACCGCTGTGACCCCTGTCTTCACAGGCGTCCCCGGCAGCGGCGGCATCCTGTTCACGTCTCCTCCCTCTGAGATCCCCATGAAAAAACTAGCGAAGGTCGCCCTCGGCCTGCTCGTGCTGTTGCTGCTGGCATCGGCCATTTTCCTGTACTGGCCGCTGACCCAGCGCTCGGTCCCCGCCGCCGGCAACGACAAGCCGGTGGACGTCGTCCTGATCGGCGGCGGCATCATGAGCATCACCCTGGCCACGTTCCTGCAGGAACTGCAGCCGGACTGGAACATCCAGATCTATGAGCGCCTCGATGGCGTTGCCCTGGAAAGTTCGGACGGCTGGAACAACGCCGGTACCGGTCATTCGGCGTTCGCCGAACTGAACTACACCCCGGAACTGCCCGATGGCAGCATCGAGACCAAGCGTGCGGTGGGCATCGCCGAGCAGTTCGAGATCTCGCGCCAGTTCTGGTCGCACCAGGTCAAGGCCGGCCGCCTGAGCCAGCCGTCGGACTTCATCAACCCCACCCCGCACATGAGCTTCGTGTGGGGCGACGACAACATCGCCTACCTGCACAAGCGCCAGCAGGCGCTGGTGAAAAACCCGCTGTTCTACGGCATGCAGTACTCCGAAGACGCCGCGCAGATCAAGCAGTGGGCACCGCTGCTGATGGAAGGCCGCGACCCGAAGCAGAAGGTGGCCGCCACGTGGATGCCGCTCGGCACCGACGTGAACTTCGGGGTGATCACCCGCCAGCTCACCGCCGGCCTGCAGCGCAGCCCGAACTTCCAGCTGCATCTGAAGCATGAAGTCGGCGCGCTGCGCCAGAACGATGACAAGAGCTGGAACGTCACCGTGAAGGACCTCACCTCGGGCACCGAGTCGACCATCAAGTCGCGCTTTGTGTTCATTGGTGCCGGTGGCGCCGCGCTGAAGCTGCTGCAGCTGTCGGGCATTCCGGAGTCGAAGAACTACGCCGGCTTCCCGGTGGGCGGTCAGTTCCTGGCCTTCCAGTCGCCGGCCATCGCCGAACGTCACGGGGTCAAGGCATACGGCATGGCCGAAACCGGGTCGCCGCCGATGTCGGTGCCGCACCTGGATGCGCGCAAGCTGGACGGCAAGCCGGTGGTGCTGTTCGGGCCGTTCGCGCTGTACAGCACCAAGTTCCTCAAGCACGGGTCGTGGTTCGATCTGTACTCGTCGGTGAACCACAACAACGTGGCCGGCATGCTCGACGTGGGCGCCGAGAACCTGGACCTGGTGAAGTACCTGATGGGCCAGGCGCGCCTGAACGACGACGACCGCCAGGCCGAACTGGTCAAGTACTTCCCCAACGCCAAGCGTGAGGACTGGACGCTGGTCACCGCCGGGCAGCGGGTGCAGATCATCAAGCGCGATCCGGAGAAGGGCGCGATCCTGCAGTTCGGCACCGAGATCGTGACCGACAAGGACCACACACTCGCCGCGCTGCTGGGGGCATCCCCGGGTGCCTCGACCTCGCCGCCGATCATGCTGGACCTGCTCAAGAAGGCCTTCCCCGAGCAGATGGCGGCCGGGTGGGAAGCGCGCCTGAAGCAGATCGTGCCGTCATACGGGCGCAAGCTCAACGACAGCGCGGCGCTGACCAACGAGGTGCGCCGCCAGACCAGCGAAACCCTGAAGCTGCCCTACCTCGACGTGCCGGTGGAAACCTCGCCGGCGGTGATGCTGACCCCGCCGGCCACCGCGCCGGCCGAGAAGAAGCGCAACGCCAACGAAGAACTGCAGGCGCTGTAAGCCCTGCGGCGCCCGCCGCCGGGCGCCTTCCCGAACCTGCCCCTCCCCAAGGGGCCGGTTCGGGTGCTGCGGATGGTGGATGCCGGCCAGCGGCCGGCACTACCGGGACGTCCGCCTGCTCCGTTGCGTTAAGTGTTTGTAAAGCGAATGAGAACGCTTTACATTTGCACCCCGCTGCCTTGCCGGTGCGGGTGCCCGACGGTCTCAACGGACTGCCGTCTGCCCCGCTGAACGCTCCACGGCACCAGCGGCCGGCACCTTGCCGGCGCCCCCCCTCCAGAAGGACCTGTCGCCTGGCGCTGTCGCGCCGGGCCGCTGTGCTGCCGCCTCTTCTCCCGAGACCGATTCGAGACCCCCTGCATGTCCTTCCGTGACCGTCCGCTCCGCTCCCCCCGCCGTGCACCGCTGGGCCTGGCCCTGCTTGCCGCACTGTCGCTGACCCCGTCGCTGGCGCTGGCCGATGCCGCCACCGATGCCACCGGCAACGCCGACGCCAAGACTTTGGACAAGGTCCGCGTATTGGCCGGCAAGGCCACGCCGTCAAGCAGCACGCGCCTGGCCATCACGCTGCAGGAGACTCCGCAGTCGACCAGCGTGATCGGTCTGGAGCGCCTGCAGAGCGAGTCGCTGTACAGCATCAACGATGTGATGCGAAACATCACCGGCGTCAACGTGTCCTTCTACGACACCCAGCGCCCGCTGTACTACGCACGCGGCTTCACCATCACCGACTTCCAGGTCGATGGCCTGCCCACCTACAGCGGCTCCACCAACCAGGAATACGACACCGCCTTCTACGACCGCATCGAGGTCATCCGCGGCGCCAACGGCCTGCTCAGCGGCGCCGGCATTCCCTCGGCCACGGTCAACCTGCTGCGCAAGCGCCCCGGCCGCGAGTTCGATGCGTCCTTCGCGATCAGCGCCGGCAGCTGGGATTTCCGCCGCATGGAAGCTGACGTCAACGCGCCGCTGACCGCCGACGGCCGCTTCCGCAGCCGCGTGGTCGCCGCCTATCAGGACCGCGACTACTACTACGACCGCTACACCGAAGACAAAATGTCCGGGATGGCGGTGCTGGAAGGCGACCTCACCGACAGCACCACCGTCACCGTGGGTTACCAGCGCCAGGACAACAACCCGGTCGGCTCGACCTGGGGCACCGTGCCGTTCTTCAACAGCGATGGCAGCTTCGCGCACCTGCCGCGCGAAACCAACATGGCCCCGAAGTGGACGCGCTGGCAGCGCGAGACCAGCACCGCGTTCGCCAACCTGGAGCAGCACTTCGGCGAAAACTGGCTGCTGAAGGTCAATGCCGCACACACCGAAGGCAACGTGCAGAACGTGCGCGTGTACGGCAGCGGCTATCCCGATCCCACCACCGGCAGCGGTGTGACCCTGATGGCCGGTGCCGGCGATGCCGAGGACACCCGCAACGGCGTGGACGTGTTCCTGTCGGGCAGCGTTGCGCTGTTCGGCCGCGAGCACGACGTGGTGGTGGGCGGCAGCTGGTCGGACCTGGAATCGACCACCTGGACGCTGACCCCGGTCAACAGCTGGCGCTACGCCATCCCCAACCTGTACACCTGGGACGGCGACATTCCCGAGCTGACGGCCACCCGCACCGGCGCCCGTCGCGTGCAGCGCACCACGCAGAGCGGCGTGTACGCCTCCACCCGCCTGCGCCTGGCCGACCCGCTCTCGCTGATCGCCGGCGCGCGCCTGAGCCGCTGGGAAACCCTGACCCGCGCCTACAACACGCAGGGGGCGTATACCGCCACCAGCGGCCAGTACAAGGTCACCGACGAGGTCACGCCGTATGTGGGCCTGGTATACGAGATCCTGCCGGAACTGTCGGTGTACGCCAGCTACACCGAGATCTTCAATCCGCAGAACTTCAAGGACAGGAACGAGAACCTGCTCGCGCCGGTGCAGGGCTCCAACCTGGAAGCGGGCATCAAATCGCAGTGGCTGGATGGCCGCCTGACCGCCAACGCGGCGATCTTCGAGGCCAAGCAGGACAACTACGCGGTGCGCGACATGACCCAGCCGGACGGATCGCTGAGCGATGGCAGCTCGGCCTACGTGGGCGTGAACGGCACCAAGTCGCGCGGCTGGGAAGTGGACGTCAACGGCCAGATCCTGCCGGGCTGGACGGTCAATGCCGGCTACACCCATGTCAAGGTGACCCGTGCGACCACCGACCTGATCTACGCCAACCTGCCCGAAGACTTCCTGCAGCTCAACACCACCGTGCAGTTGTCCGGCGCACTGGAGCGGCTGAGCCTGGGCGGCGGGTTCTCGTGGCAGAGCAAGGTCCGCGGCTACAACATCCCGTACCCGCTGGGCGGCACCGTCACCATCAACCAGCCGGCGTACATGCTGGTCAACCTCAACGCCAACTACCGCATCAGCGACAACTGGATGGCCACCCTCAGCGTGCGCAACGCGCTGGACAAGACCTACTGGGCCAACCTGGACTACAACAACTACGGTGAGCCGCGCTTCGTCTCGGCCAGCCTGCGCTGGAAGTTCTGAGGGCGCGTCTCGCGCAGCGTCCACATCACCGGCAGCACCAGTACGGCCACCAGCGCGATCATCGCGCCCGGCGCAGCGGACCACCCGCTGTGCCGGACCAGCAGTTCGGCAACCAGCGGCGTGGCGCCGCCGAAGAACGCCGTCGCCATCGTCACCCCGAGTGCCAGCCCGCTGAGCCGGCCTTCGCCGGGAAACTGTTCCGCGGTCGCCGGTGCGGCGACCGCACTGACGCCACCGGCCAGGCAGGCCAGCACCACGGCGGCAACACCGATCTGCACGGTGCTGCCCGCCGCCATCACCGCGAACATGCCCAACGGCAGCAGCGCCGACAGCAGCGCCAGCGCGATCAGCACCGGGCGCCGTCCGATCCGGTCCGACAGCGCACCGGCCAGCGGCGTCACCGCGATCACGGCCACCGCCGCGACCGTGGACAGCCACAGTGCCGTCGATTCCCCCACGTTGCCCACCGAGCCGAGGAACGCCGGCACGTAGGTGATGCCGACGTAGTAGGTGATCGAACCGAGCGCGGAGATCGCGAACGTGCGCGCCACCGCGCCGCGATGGTGGCGCCAGGTATCGCGGATGGGTGACACCGGCACGGTGCCGGCGGCCTGTTGCCGTTCGAACTCCGGCGATTCCTGCATCCTCGAGCGTGCCAGCAGGATCGCACCGGCGAGGGCGGCCCCGACGAAGAACGGAATGCGCCAGCCCCATGCATCCAGCTGCGCCGTGCTCAACAGCGCGACGGTCAACGCCGACAGGCCCACCGCCAGCAGCGCGCCCACTTCACTGGCGGCCGACGCCAGCGAGGTGATCAAGCCGCGCCGCCGCGGCGGTGCGGATTCCAGCAGGTAGGCAACCACGCCGGTGTACTCACCGCCCACCGAGAACGCCATCAGGCAGCGCAGCAGCAGCAACAGCACGCCGGCCGTGGTGCCCAGCGTGGCAAACGTGGGCAGCAGCGCGGTGGCCAGCATGGCCACGGTCATCAGCAGCATCGACGCCAGCATCATCACGCGCCGCCCGAACCGGTCGCCGAGATGGCCAAAGCACAATGCCCCCAGCGGGCGCATCAGGTAGGACACGGCAAAGCCGGCCAGGGTGGCCAGCAGCGCATGCTCGCCGCCGCCGAAGAACACCCGCGACACCACCGTGGCCAGATACAGATACAGCGTGAAGTCGTACCACTCCACGACCGTGGACAGGCCGGCGATCACCATCGAGCGGGTGCGGCCGGCAGGCGCTGCGGCGGGTGCGCCCACCACGATCGGTTCGGCATCAGGCATGTGATGGGGCTTCACGGCGGGGGTCATGGCTGGCGAGCCTACGGTATCGGGCCTGCACGCCGTGTCGAGGTCGCACGCTTCCCTTCCGTGCGGTGCGGATGCGACCATTCCCGCAGGTCGCCCTCACGGGCACGGAGGTACCACGGGATCAACCGATCCCCACAACGGGCACACGCCCAACAGGAGCAGAGACATGGGTGCATGGGCCGCCGATTCCTTCGGCAACGACGACGCCGCCGACTGGGTGTGCGATCTGGACGATCACAGCGACCTCGCCCTGGTTCGCGAAGCGCTCGCCGACGTGCTCGGTGCCGAGGACTACGTGGAGGCGCCGGAGGCGTCCAAAGCGCTGGCCGCGATCGAGATCATCGCCGCCGGGCTCGGCCGCCCCACGGCGGCGTTCACGGCCGACGAGGATGCCGTGGCCTGGGTTGCCAAGGTCAAACCGGACATCGATGCCGCGCTGGTCAAGGACGCACTGAAGGCAATCGAACGCATCCTCGCCGATGACTCGGAGCTGCGCGAACTGTGGGAAGAGAGCGACAGCGCCGAGGAATGGCTGCAGGAAGTGGCTACCTTGCGCGCGGCGCTGCAGCCTGCCTGATGCGCGATGCAGGCGGCGGCGCGTCGTCCGCGACGTGCCGCCGCCCGGTTCAGACCGCCGCCACCACGTTGCCGGCGTGGCGGGTATAGCGCAGCAGCCGCCCACGACCGGGGGCATTGCCCTCGTCGTCGAACAGGCCGTATTCCTCGCTGGCTGCATAGCCCTGCAACGCCATCGCGCGCGAGAAGCCGCCGACATTGCCGCGCCCGGGGTCGGTCAGCAGCAGCTCGGCATCCGGCTGTGCATGGCGTTCCATCATCGCGGCGATCTGCACGCCGTGGCCGCGTTCGTACAGCACATCGCTGCCGATGATCAGGTCGAAGCGGCCCAGTGTCGCATCCGGCAGTTCCCACGGCAGATCGCGGTAGTGGATCGCCGGAAGATCGTTGAGGCCGGCGTTGTAGGCCAGGAACGACTCGGCCAGCGGATGATGATCACTGGCGACCACGTTGGCTCCCCGGTGCGCCAGCACCAGGCTGGACAGCCCAAGGCCGCAGCCCAGTTCAAGGATGCGCTTGCCGGCGACGTCGAAGCGGCTCATCGTCTCGGCCAGCACGCGCCCGGCCGGCCAGACCTGGCCGAACAGGCTCCACAGCGAGGAGTGGATGCCCGCACGCCTGGCGCGACCGGTGGGATCGGCGAACTGCTGCAGATCGCTGAGCGCGCGGATGCGGAAGTCGTGGCCACCGACCGGAATGGTGAGAATGCGGGTGGTATAGCCCGGCATGTGCGCTCCGTAGGGGTACGGTGAATACCGCCTCCACAGGGGACGCGGCACTCAGGAAGTGGAGCGAAGCGGGCGGTCGGGAAACGGACCGCGCAGGACGCGCGTAACGGCGTGGGACCACCGCATCGTACAGCAGCGGCACAGGCCACCCTTCACCCCTGGCGCGCGGCGCGGTCTGTCGGGTCGGCCAGCAGCGCCTGCAGCCGGGCCGCATTGGGCACGGCGAACCCCTGCGCGGTGTTGTCGAAGATGACCCATGCCGGTGCGTTGACCGTCGCGTGGCGCTGCACCTCGGCGGCCAACGCGGCCAGCGCGGTCTCGGCATAGTCGCTGTAGTACATGCGCGGCGAACCGTGCCAGCGCCAGTAGGCAGGCGCGGCCGCGCCGCCGGGCACCGCCGCCGCCGGCAGGCGAGCAGGATCCACCGCCGCGCGCGCCACCCCGTGGCGCTGCAGCAGCGCCTCGACGCGGGGATCGAACCAGCTGGCATGGCGAGGCTCGCAGACCACCGCCACGGTCGTCCGTCGCCGCAGCGCGCCCAGGAAGGCTGCTACGCGGCGCCCATCGAACGCAAGCGATGGTGGCAACTGCAGCAGCAGCGCGCCCAGGGTGCTGCCCAGGCCCGCCACCTCGTCGAGGAAGCCGTCCAGCAACGGACCCGCGCCAACCAGACCGGTGTCATGCGAAAGGGTGCGCGGCACCTTCACCGAGAAGCGGAAGTGCGCCGGCACCGTGGCTGCCCAGCGCTCGTATGTACGGCGCTGATGGGAGCGGTAGAACGACGAGTTGATCTCCACCACACTGAACCGCGTGGCGTATCGCGCAAGCAGGCTGTCGCCCTCCCCGAACAGGGCCGCGCAGCCGGTCGGGATGGACCAGCCGGCACACCCGACCCGGACCCTCGGCACCGGCGACTGGCGGGGCATCGGCGCCGGCCTCAGCGCAGGATCTCGCCCTCGTCCTCACCGTCCCAATAGTGGATGCGCGTGGCGGCGACATGGATCAGCAGCAGGCCGGGCGTATCCACGCCCTGCTCGAACCAGTGCTCCAGGTCCTTCACCCAGTGCTGCTGCATCGTCGCTTTGTCGCGCACCAGCGCCGCCCTGCCCTGCACCGCCACGAACAGCGGCGGCTTGCCGAGCAGCGACTTCTTCCCGGTGAAACTCAGCGCCACCTTGGGGTTCTGCTGGATCTGGCGCACCGCGTCGGTGTTTTCCAGCGAGAAGAACCAGCTGTCGCCGTCGTAATCGACATCGCCGTTGTTGCTCATCGGACGGCCGGCGATGTCACCGCTGTCGGTATGGGTCTGCAGCAGCGTGAAGTCGATATCGGCCATCTTCTTGGCCAGGTCATGCAGGGTCAGGGTGGTCATGGCGGTTCCACACGGGGATGAAGGGACAGCGTCCGTGCCGGCCGGTGACCATGCCGTGCAGGGATGCTGCCTTGCCCTTCACATCACCGGGTCTGCAGGAACACCGGGTTGGAGTAGAACCACAGGTCCTGCCACGGGTCCTCGCCCTGGGTGTCGGCCAGCGGTGTCGGTTCGGCCGTGCTGCTGCCCCGGGCGCGCACGAAGCCGCCGGTGGGCGGTGCGGCAAGCTCCCAGGAGGCACTGACCCAGGTGCCGTCGCGCTGCCAGTCGGCGGCCGTGAAGCGCCGCGTGTGCATGCGCGGCGCGCCGTGCCCGTCCGCGCTGCCCACGATCAGTTCCAGCTGCCGCAGCACCGGGTGCTGGCCGGCAGCGTTCGGCGTCGCCGGCTGGCGGACGCGCAGCTGTACCCGCATCCGCGCGTCCGGGGCCAGGCGCAGCGTTCCGCCCATGCGCGCCGGTGCTGCACTGCCGTCGACAGGCTGCACGGTCAGCTCGAGCGCGTCGATGAGATCGCCGGTCGCCACGAACATGTGTCCGCCGCGCAGGCCGTCGAGGATGTCCCCGGCCTCCGGCCGCGCCCAGACGTAGGTTTTGCTGTACTCGCCCGGGTCGAAGTCGCTGCCGCCATCACGCACGTTGACGTGCGAATCCGAGCTGGCCGTGATCCAGAAGCGCGTTCCCTCGGCCAGCAGCTGGTCCCACACACCGCCCACCTGCGCGGTCATCTGGTCGAAGCCGCCAAAGGTGGGCGCTGCGGCGTTGCGGTACAGCCCGCGTTCGCTGCGGGTGGCCTGGTGCCCGGGCGCGCCTTCCATGCCCACCAGCACCTGCGGCGCGGCCGCATGCCAGGCGCGCAGCTCGGCCGGTTCCACCTCGCCCCACGCGCCCACGCCCGTCGCGGTGCGCGAGGGATGGTTGATCAACAGCACCGGCAGCGGCGACAGTCCGCGCATGTGCGCCAACGCGTCGAGCATGTGCTGGTGGGTATCGCGGCTACCCTCCTGCAGCGGCTCGCCCCGGCTGAAATCGCGCTCGATCGCGACCAGCTGATCGCGCTCCTGCGCGCCCGGCGCGATGATCAGCGAGGCGTGCTCACCGGCCGGCACGTCGAACTCCATGCCGTTGAACTGGATCACGTCGGGCACATCGGCCCGGGCCTGCAGCAGCGCAGGATAGGCGTGGTCGCGGGTCACCGCCGAATGGCCGGGGCCACCGTGGTCGGTGTGTACCATCCAGCGCAGCCCGAAGGCGCGGGCCTGCGCCGCGTTGCGGCTGCGGGTATAGGCGGAGTCGCCGCCGCGGATCGGCGTCGGCGGCGTGGTGCTGCGGTCCCAGTCCACGCTCCACTCGCTGTGTACGTGGTGATCGCCGGCCAGCCATTGCCGGCCCGTGTCGTCGGGGGTCTGGGCAGCTGCCGCCGTGCCGACAGCCATCAGGGCTGCCAGCAGAAGAAGGTCATGCATGTCGGTGTTTCCTGTGACGGTGTGCAGGCCTGACGCCATCGACGCCAGGCCTGCCGCTGCGGTCGGTCAGAAGTCGGCGCGCAGGCCGAGGCTGATGCGGCGGCCCGAGGCCTCGTACATCGTCGGGAACGACGGGTCCATCGTGTAGCCGCTGGTGATCTCGTTGGTCAGGTTGATGCCCTTCAGACTCACCGTGAGGTTGTCGGTGATCCGGTAGCCGATCGACACATCCAGCTGGCCATACGCATCGCGCCAGATCGGGTACATGCCATAGCCGATCGATTCCACGTATGCGCTCTTGTGGTTGTACGACACCCGCGCGTCGAAGCGTTCCTTCTCGTAGTACGCCGTCAGGTTCCAGGTCTTCTCCGACAGGCCCGGCATCGGCGTGCGGATGCCCAGATCCGATTCACCGGCCAGCGAGCTGTCCAGCATCGTGTAGTTGGCGTTGACGCCGAAGCCTTCCAGCACCGGGTGGAACATGCCCAGCGGCAGCTGTGCCACCAGCTCCACGCCGTCCACCTGATAGGCGCCCTTGGCATTGACCGGCTGGTACACGTCGAAGTCGTAGATGCCGTTGAGGCTGCCGTTGGCGTTGTACACCGCCACATCCTTCACCACGCCGGTGAGCGAGTTGATCACCACCCCGTCGATGTTCTTGCGGAAGTAGGAGGTCGCCAGCAGTGCGCCGTTGTCGAAGTACTTTTCCAGCCCTACTTCCCACTGCTTGGCGTAGGTCGGCTTCAGGTCCGGGTTGCCGTCGGTGAAGCGGAACGAGCTCCAACTCGCCGTGCGCTTGTAGGCGATGTCGGTCAATGCCGGGCGCATCATGGTCTTCGACGCGGCGGCACGCAGCAGCAGGCCATGCGCCAGTTCAGCGGTCATGTTGAAGCTGGGCAGCAGGTCGTTGTAGCTGCCGTCCCGGGACACCGGCGTATCGGTGTAGCCGGTGCTGCCGTCGGCTTTCTGGATGGGGTGGAAACCGAACGAGGTCACCGCGGTGTCCACGTAGCGCACGCCCGCGTTGGCGGTGATCGGCACGGTGCCGATGTCGAAGGCGAAGTCGGTCATGGCGTACAGGCTGGTGACCTTCTCATCCACCTGGTAATACTGGCCCGGGTCGAACGGGGTATGGAAGCCGTCGTAGCGGAACGCGTCGCGCGCGTAGGCGTTGGACACCTGCTGCCAGTCCAGGTCCTTGATGGTGTAGCGGCCGCCGGGGACGATGTCGCTGATCCACTGCAGCGGGCTGTCGGCCAGGGTGCGCTTGTTGACCCAGCTGCTGTCGCCCGCCTTGGGCCCGGTGATCTTCAGCTCGCCATACTGGCGCTGCTTGGACTTGTCGGTATAGCGGGCGCCGACGCTAACCCGGCGCAGGGCCGGCAGGAAGGCCAGCTCCAGCTGGCGGCTGAGGTTGACCTGCGCGGCGTACTTGTCGTCCTTCACCTTCTCCAGCGTTGTCTCATACGCCTCGAACAGGTACTTGTCCGGCGAGTTGTACATGTCAAAGCCGTTGGACGCCGCACTCGGCACCGTCTCGCCGCTGCGCCCGGTCCAGCGCGTGCGCGACGGCGCGTAGGCCACATGCTTGAGGTTGGAGAAGTCCGAGGTCTTCTCCGCGCCGGAGTAGCCGGCCATCGCGTCGATGCTCCAGTCCTCGCCCTTCCAGTCCAACGCCACGCTGTACTGGCTGTAGTCGGTCTTGTTGATGCGTTCCTTGCTCAGCATCTCGTGCTGGGTGGCGGTGTAGGAAACGTCGCGCAGCACCACCATCCCGTACTCGGCCAGTGTGGTGGCGTCGTACTCATGGATGGTGTCCAGGGTGCTGCGGCTGGACGCCGAATAGGCTGCCGCGTCGTACTCGTCCTCGGTGGCGTCGTAGCCGCCGAGCATGGCGTCGAAGGTGAGGCTGAAGGTGCTGCTCGGCTTGTACTGCAGCGAGGCGGTAGCGCCCCACTTGTCCTGTTCGTTGAGGTAGACGCGGTCGCCGACCTTGTCCTGGAACACGATCAGGTTGGTCTCGCCGGTATCGTTGCGGTTGGCCACGTTCACCCCCGCGTCGCGTGCAAGCACGGCGGCAGCTTGGGTGCCGCGGGTGCCGGAGGCGCCGAGAAACCGCGACATCGGGCGGAAGTTGATGCCGGAGGTGGCATCGGTGCGGTTGGTGCGCTTTGCCTTGGAGAACGACACCAGGCCGCCCCAGTCGCCCCAGGTATCGGCGGCGAGGAATGCGAAGCGCGGGTCCACTTCCTCGGAGATGCTGTTGTGCGCACCTTCGGCGGACACCACCAGCTTGCGGTCCTTGTAGTCGAACGGCCGCGCCGTGGAGATCTTCACCGAGCCGGCGATGCCGCCCTCTTCATCCGCAGCCGTCGGCGACTTCTGCACGGTCACCTGCTGGAGGATCTCCGAGGCGAACATGTCGAACTCCACGTCACGGCCACCGCTGCCGGACGCGGTGGCCAGGTCGTTGATCGACACCAGCGTGTAGTCCGACGGCAGGCCGCGGACATTGACCTTGGTGCCCAGGCCCTTGCTGCGTTCGATGGTCACACCGGGCACACGCTGCAGTGCTTCGGCGAGGTTCTGCTCGGGAAAGTCGGCCACGTCGGTGGCCACGATCGAATCGGAGAAACCGATGTTGGTGCGCTTGAGGTCCACCGCCTGTTCCAGACTGCGGCTGTAGCTGCCGGTGACCTGGACGGTATCGAGGCTCTGCGCACCGATGCCCTCGGCAGCCGCGGCCATCGGCGCGGCATGGGGCGCTGTCGCGCCGTCGGGCATCGCGGCAGGCAGCGACGATACCGGCACGCCGGCAGCATCGGCCTCGATGGTCACGGTGGTGGCGTTGAGATAGCGGAAGCGCAGCCCGGTGCCGGCCAGCAGGCGCGTCAGCGCCGCCTCGGCGGACAGTCCGGCCTGCACCGCCGGCGTGCGTGGGTTGCCCGCGGCCTGCGCGTCGTACACGAACTGCAGCCCGGTCTGGCGCGACAGCGCGTTGAGCGCGCTGTCCAGCGGCTGCGGTGCGATCGCTTCGCTGGCCACGCGGCTGGGCGGCGCGGCAACGGCGTGGGCACCCACCTGCAAGGCAAGGGCGATGGAGAGGAACAGAGTTCGGCGCATCGTGGAGTCCAGTGAGGGAATCGGGTGGGCAGGACGCAACTGCGTGCCTGCATGCCTGGACTACGACGGTGCACAGCGACAGTCGGGCACCGGTATTTCGATGAATTTTTTTTGACAGCGATGCAGCGGCTTACCGCACCGTTGCCGCACTGCCCTGCACATGCAGGGCAGTGCCGACTACATGCGTGCGCAGCGTGGGCTGCTGGTCGAGGAATGCACGCAGCGACGCCACGTCGTCGGCCCGCAGGTTGCCGGTCAGGCGCAGCGCACCGGCATCGTCGGCCACCTGCAGCTGCATGCGGTTGATCCGGTTGAAGCGGTCCGCCACCTCGCGGAGCGGTTCGTCGCGGAACACGATGCGGCCCTGCCACCATGCCGTCATGCTGGCGGCATCCTCGCGGCTGACCTGCACGCGCTGGTCGCGGTAGTCCACGCGTGCCGCCTGGCCGGCCGCAAGGTCGGCCAGCAGGCGGCCGCTGTCACCGCGCACCTGCACGCGTCCTTCGCTGACGCCGATGCGGGCCTGCTCGCGCTGCAGCGAGACATCGAAGGTGGTGCCGATATCGGTCACCTGCAGCCCCGCGGCATGCACCACCAACGGTCGACGGTCGGCGGCGACTTCAATGCTGGCCTGCCCGCGCAGCAGTTCCAGCCGGCGCCCGAGCAGCGTGTAACGCACCGCCACCTCGCTCTCTGCGTTGAGGTGCAGCACGGTCTGGTCGGGCAGCGTGATCCGACGCGGCATGCCGTGCCCCGCCACGTGATGCGCGCTGGTGGGAAGCGCCAGTGGCAGCGCCAGGCCAACGCCCAGCAGCAGGGCGGCCGCCACCGCCATGACGCGCACGCGACGGCGCTGCGGCGCCGCGCGGGCGGTAGCCGGGGCCACGCGACGCGGCGCCACCGGCAGCGCCACCACGTTGTCTGCAACCGACGCCGCCGGCGGCGCGGCAATCAGCGCATCCAGGTCGATCGGCATCGCGCGCAGCGCCTCGCCCAGCGCGCCCGCAACGCGGCTGATCGCCAGGTACTCGCGCAGGTGCGCAGGCGATGCCAGCACCCACTGCATGAAGGCGCGCTGCTGGGCAGCGCTCAGCTCGCCCTGGCGCTGCAACGCATGCCAGTGCGCAGCGGCGCGGGTAAGCGCGCCGGGATCGGGTACGGCGTCGCTCACCAGACCTCCGCGCGGTCAACCAGCGCCCGCCGGCACACCGCCAGGCCGCGTACCACGTGCTTCTTGACCATGTGCGGGGAGACCCCAAGCCGCTCGGCGATCTGCTTGTAGCTCAATCCATCGCGGTACTGCATCACCAGCACCGCGCGGGTGTGTTCGGGCAATGTGGCCAGCAGGCGCTGCAGGTGCTGGCTGCGCTGATCGCGCTCGGCGGCCTCTTCCACACTCTCCTCCTCCGCAAGCCCCTGGCTGAGCTGCTCCAGCTCTTCGATGGGCAGTGTCGACCAGCGCCGGCGCGCCGCCTGCTCGCGGGCCAGATTCAACGCCACGGTGAACAGATAGGCTTCCGGATTGGCGATCGCGCCCGGCCCTTCGTGCGCGCGCAGCAGGCGCAGATAGGTCTCCTGCACCAGGTCCTCGGCATCCTGCCGCGCGCCCCGGCGGGTAAAGAAGCCACGCAGCAATGGCGCATGCTCGACGAACATGCGTGCCAGTCGCCCCCTTGCCTGCTCGGCCACGTGCCGCCCCCGCCCCCTGAAGTGCGGCGCAAGGTAAGCGCTGCAGATGACCGTGTGGTGACGATGCGTGCTTGACAACGGCGCCGGCGCGGAACACCATCAGTTAACGAATTAGTTAACTACCCATCATGGACCGCGTCTTCGAAGCCCTCGCCTCCACCGCCCGCCGGCAGATCCTGGCCTACCTCAATGGCGGCGAACTGAGCGCAGGCGAACTGGGCGAGCGCTTCGATTTCAGCAAGCCGGCCCTGTCCAGCCACCTGCGCATCCTGGAAGACGCCGGGCTGATCGAGCGCGAGAAGCGCGGCCAGTTCGTGTATTTCCGCCAGGTGCCCGACCGCCTGACCAACACCCTGTTCGCCTGGGCCGCCGAAGTGTGCCCCGTCGGCGGCCCGCTGCAGCGGGAGAGCCGCGCCCGCGCACGGCGCAAGACCACCACCACCGGATAAGGAGACCGGCATGCTGGACGTGACCCTTCGCAGTCGTTCGTTTCCCAGCATCCACCTGCCCTCCTTCGGGGATGGCAGCCCCGTCGAAGTCACCTTGATCACCCAGCTCGGCATCGGCGCCGGCGACCAGGCGGTGCGCGACGCGGGCGCGCGGCAGGCAGCGCATCCGCACTTCGTCGACGCGCTCGACGAGCCGTCCACCCGTCTTGGCGGCATGCACCTGGCACACGGCGATGCGTCGTCGCTGTACGCCTTCGCGGTGGGCCCGCAGGGTCACCCCTTCCACCGCCACGCCGGGCCACGCATGTTCACCGCGATCTCCGGCAGCGGCGGCGCGCAGCTGCGCTTCTCGACCGCATCGGACGCGCAGCTGGACCACGACCCGGCGGCGTTCGTGCAGGCATTGCGCTGCGTGGACATTCCGCCGGACTGCCTGTTCACCGTGCGCTTCGGCAGCGCCACCTGGCACCAGTTCGTCAGCCGGAGAACGCGGCACCCGGCACTGTTCGCTCTGTCCTGCCACCCCGACGATCGCACCGGCGCCCTTTCCGACGCGCAGCGCGCGCGCGTGGCCGACGGCAGCGCCGACCTTCCGACCCTCACCGACACGCTGCCGCCGACGCTGCTGCGCCGGCTCGACGAACTCGATATGGACAGCGTGCCGCGTGTGACGCTGTCGCTGCAGCATCCGTCGCGCACGTGGCTGGCGCGGTTGTGCGCGGTCACCCGCGATGCGGTCGGCAGGCTGCGTGCGCGGCTGCAGCGGCTGCGCACGGTGCGCGGTTACGTCAGCCGCCCGGCCGCTCCGATGGTGGTGACGCGCCATCCGGCGCCGCCGCCGGACTCCCTGCTGCAGCAGGCATTCCCGGACGGCTGCCACCATCAGGATCATGCGTTCCTCACCCTGCCCCCGCGCGCGTTCGGTACGCCCTCCGCACGCCGCCTGCTGGAGGCGGTGCTCGACGGATTCGTGCGCAATCCCCCGGCGTCGGTAGGCCGCCTGATGGCCCTGCGCAACGTGCTGGTGGCGCCGTTGCGGTTGCGCACCTCGCCGCTCGGTTGCCCGGTGTCCTCACTGCTCTCGGACGACCGCCGCGAACTGTTTGCCGGCCGCTTCCCGGTGCTGGCCCAGGACGTGGCGGCCGACGACCGCCGCGCCGAGGTCATGCTCGGTGCCGATGACCGCCATCTGCAGTTCCGTTCCTGCGTGAGCGTGCAGTACCTGGAAGACGGCAGCGCGCGGATCTCGCTCGGCACACGGGTGCGTACCCTGAACCGGTTCGGCCGTATCTACATGCTGCTGATCGACCGCGTGCACCGCCGCTACGTCGGCCCCACCCTGCTGCGCATGGCGGTCGCGCATGCGCTGGCACCGGAGTTGACCGCGGCCACACGCAACGGCGCGGTGCCGCAGTCGGCCTAGCGGCTCAGTCGCCCCCGCCGCCGCCGTCGCAGCCACCCCCACCATCGCCGCCACCGCCGCTGTCACAGCCCCCACTCCATCCGCTGCCACCGCCATCACTGCTGGTGTAGGAATAGGGATAGGCACCATCCGGCGGGTCCTGCGTGGGGCTGCCACTGCTGCGCGAGGGCTGGCCTGGCGTGCGGTCCATGAAGGTGATCATGATGGCCAGCAGCGCACCGAACACCGGCAGCAACCAGACGATGCCCACCATGCCCACGCGGCGGCGCGTCGCCCCTTTCAGCCGGCGCCATGCGTAGAGCGACACGACCAGATTGAACACCGCCAGCCCGATGGCAACCTGACTCAACATGCAGTGGACCTCCGCCACGCGGCACCTCGCCGCCGGATGGGACTATAGCGTGCGTGCCCGCAGCGCCGGTCTACGGCTGCCGGGCGCTGCGCAGCGTGATCAGCGTGATCTCCGACGGCACGCCGATGCGGGCCGCGAAGCCCGCCCACAGGCCGGCACCGTTGCTGACATACAGCGTCATGCCGTCGACCGCGTAGCGGCCGGACACGAAGCCACCGTTGGCGCGCTTGACCAGCTGGTCCATGCCCACGATGTGGCCACCGTGTGTATGCCCGGACAACTGCAGCGCCACGCCACGGGCGGCATGGGCGCGTGCTTCGCGCGGACGGTGATCGAGCAGGATCACCGGCGCGGCCGGATCGGCGCCGGCCAGCGCTGCATCGAGATCGGGCATCGGCAGGTCGTAGCGGGTGGCCACCGGATCGGTGACACCGGCCACCGTCAGCGTCGCCCCGCCGCGCCGGAGCTGCGTGTTGCTGTTCTCTAGCACCTGCATGCCCATGCCGCGGAAGGCGTGCATCCAGGCGGCATGGTCGGCGTAGTACTCATGGTTGCCGGTAATGGCAATCACGCCATCGGGGGCATGCAGCTGGCCGAGCGGGCGGATGTCATCGGCGCGCGCCGCCACGGTGCCATCGACCAGATCGCCGGTGATCACCACCAGGTCCGGCGCCAGTGCGTTGCTGCGCGCCACCACCTCGGCCACCCAGTCGCCGGTAAGCAGGCGGCTGGCATGAATGTCGGTCAACTGCAGCACGCGATAGCCGTCGAACTGCGCCGGCAGGCCGGCGATGGCGACCTCGATCTGACGCGTCTTCGGCACTGCAATGCCCTGCTGGATGCCATAGGCCGACAGCAGCAGCGCCACCGCGCCGGCCACCGGACGCAGCCAGGGGCGGCGCAGCGCGGCCACCGCCTGCGGACGCCGCAGCAGCCGGGCGCCGAGCAGCAGGCCGTCGAGCGCCAGCAGCGCCAACGCGCCCAGCAGCAGCGCGATGAAGCCGGTGGCCAGCACGACAATGAGCGGGCCTGGAATCTCCGGGGATGCCATCGTGCCGGCGAACGTTGCCACGATGCGATGGTGCAGCCCCATCGCCACCACCAGCAGCGCCAACACACCGCGTGCCCAGAGTGGGATACGCAAGGGCCACACCAACCGCCAGACCACATACAACGACAGCACCAACGCAACCAAACTCAGCACAGGCAATTCCTGGAAAACCGTGGGGGAGAGACGTCGCGCCGCCATCGGCGACGCGCGTGCAGCCCGACATGGTGGCCGATCCTTCCGGCCAGCTCCAGTACGCCGCTTGATGCGCAGCCCTCGCCGCGGGTCAGACCTTCCTGGCGGCCTTCTTCGCGGGCGCGCGCGTCTTCGACGCGTTCAACGCCACCGCCGCGCGGATCAGTGCCTTCAGTGCCGTCGCATTGAGTTTGTCGCCCTCGTGTACATCGATGGCGCGGCGGGTGTTGCCGTCCAGGCTGGCGTTGAACAGGCCGGCCGGGTCCGGCAACGCCGCGCCCTTGGCGAAGGTCATCTTCACGGCGGCCTTGTAGGTCTCACCGGTGCACAGAATGCCGTCGTGCTCCCACACCGGCACCCCCCGCCACTTCACGGTTTCCACGACCTGCGGATCGGCCGCGTGGATGATCGTGCGGATGCGGGCCAGCACCTCCCCGCGCCAGTCGTCGAGAGCGGCGATCTTCGCGTCGATCTGCTGGGCAGCGGAGGGGCCGGGGTCGGCGGCAGGCGTGGCGGGCGCGGTACGCGGGGTCATGGTCGGCTCCTGGCAATCGTCAACGGGGCAAGAGAACAACGACGGTGTTACATGCGCTCGCCGGGCAGGCCGCTGGCCTGCTGCACCCAGCGCGTGAACTGCGCTTCATCCAGTGGCACGTGTTCCTCGATGTGCAGGTAGCGCGTGTCCTGGCTGCGCGACGCCACCGGGGGCACCGGCTGCAGCGACAGGCCCCGGAAGAACGCCACCTTGATGTAGCCGGTGAAGCAATGCAGGCTGAGGAACCAGCCGTCACCGGGCTGGCCATACAGCGGCGAGTTCCACTTCACCGCCTTGTGCACGCCGGGAACGGCCGCCACGATCAGCGCATCCAGCCGCGCGCCTACCGCACGCTTCCACCCCGGCATGGCCGCGATGTACGCCTGCACCGGGGCATCGCCGTCGCCCTTGGCGATCTGCGGATTGCCACCGGACAGCAGGCGCGGTGCGTCTGCTGCGGGGGTCACAGGTGATTTGGCCGGCATGGCTGGTCTCCCGCGGAAGCGTCCAACCCGCCTTATAGACCTGGCGGGAGGCAATGACAATGCACGCGTTCAGCGCTGGTGGCGGTAGACCAGATCCGTAGGGTCCGCACGGGGCGCGGCATCATCGCGCACGGCACCCATGCGCTGCGCGACCCGGGCGGAGGCTGCATTGCGGGGGCTCATGTAGCTGACCAGGGTGTCCAGCCCCAACGTCGCGAACGCCCAGTCCCGCAGCGCCGTGGCGGCTTCGGTGGCGTAGCCCTGGCCCTCCTGCCCGGCATACAGCAGCCAGCCCAGTTCCTTCTCCGGGAACAGCGGGCCGTGGTTGATGCCGACCTGGCCGATGCAGGCGCCGCTGTCGCGGTGCTCGATCATCAACGCGCCGTGGCCGAAGAAGTGCCAGTTGGCCAGGTCGTGGCAGAACAGGCCCCAGGCGCCGCGTTCGTCGTAGGGCCCACCCACCCCGCCCGACCGTGGCGAGGCGAGAAAGGCCGCATAGGCCGGGAAATCGTCCAAGGTCTGCGCGCGCAGGCGCAGCCGGGGCGTGAGCAGGGTGATGATCGAACCGGTGTCCATCCAGCGAGCATTCCTTACGGGGCACCGGTCAGTATGAACGGCTCCGCAGCGGGCGATGGCGCCCGCTTGCGCGTGGCGGCGGGAGGTCGTTAAATGAGCAAGCACTCACTTACTGATCCTCATGGCCCGTCCCCTCAGCGAAGCGAAACGAGACGCCATCCTGGCCGCCGCCGGCGCGCTGGTGGCGGCGCAGGGCGTGGGCGCGTCCACCGCGCAGATCGCGCGTGCCGCCAAGGTCGCCGAAGGCACGGTGTTCACCTATTTCGAGACCAAGGACGCGCTGCTCAACGCGCTGTTCGTGCGGCTGGAGATGCGTCTGGCGGCCGCCATCGGCGACGACTTCCCTGCCGATTCCGACGCCCACGACCAGCTCCAGCATGTCTGGAACGCGCTGGTCGCCTGGGGCGCCGCGCATCCGGTGGACCGCATGGCGTTGCGGCAACTCAAGGTCTCCGAGCGCATCAGCGCGCCGACGCGGGCCCACTGCGAAGGCCTGTTCGGCGGCATGCTGCAGGCGCTGGAGACCAACCTGGCGCGGCACATCGACGCCGAGCGCCTGCCGTTCTACCTCGGCCGGGTGCTGATCAGCCTGCTGGAAACCACGCTGGAGGCGATGGCCGCCCAGCCCGAGCAGCGCCAGGCCCTGCAGCAGGCCGCGTTCGACCTGTTCTGGAAAGGCATCCAGCGATGACCTGTTTTTCCATCCTTTAAATGAGTGCCTACACACTCACCAACCGAGACCCGCATGCGCCTCCTGCCCGTCCTCGCCGTTGTACTCGCTACCTCCTCCCTCCTCTTCTGGACCCTGCACGTGCCTATCGCCGCCCATGACCGCTCGCCGCAGATGATCGCCGGCCAGTTCACCAATACCGCCCCCAAACCCAAGGAAACCGTGGGCGGCACGCTCAAACTGCTGTGGGAATTCCTGTTCGACCGCCCCGCCGGCACCACGCCCCCGCAGGCGCCCCCGGTGCGCGCGGTAAGCGCGCAGGAACTGGCTGCCGCCCCGGACCACAGCCTGTACCGGCTCGGCCATTCGACCCTGCTGATCAAGCTGCGCGGTGGCTGGTGGCTGACCGACCCGGTGTTCTCCAAGCGCGCCTCGCCGGTGCAGTGGATGGGGCCCAAGCGCTTCCATGCGCCGCCGATCGCGTTGGAGGACCTGCCGCCGATCCGTGGCGTGGTGCTCTCGCATGACCACTACGACCACCTCGACCGCGCCACCATCAAGCACCTGGCCACCCGCGCAGAAGTGTTCCTGACCCCGCTCGGCGTCGGCGACCGCCTGATCGCCTGGGGTGTTCCGCGCGAACGCGTGCACCAGCTCGACTGGTGGGAGCAGATCGACGTCGACGGCGTGCGCTTTGTCGCCACCCCGGCGCAGCACTTCTCCGGGCGCGGGCTGCGCGATGCCAACCGCACGCTGTGGGCGTCCTGGGTGATCCTGGACGAGAACCTGCGCGTGTTCTTCAGCGGCGACACCGGCTACTTCGACGGCTTCAAGCGCATCGGCGAACGCTACGGTCCGTTCGATGTCACCTTCATCGAAACCGGCGCCTACGATGCCAAGTGGCCGTTCGTGCACATGCAGCCCGAGCAGACCGTACAGGCCCACCAGGACCTGCGCGGGCGCTGGCTGCTGCCGATCCACAACGGCACCTTCGACCTGGCGCTGCACCAATGGGACGAGCCGTTCGAGCGGGTCAGCACGCTGGCCGCGCAGCGCGCGATTCCGCTGGCCACACCGGGCATGGGCGAACGCATGGACCTGGATGCGCCGCAGTCGTTCACCCCGTGGTGGCGCACGGTCAAAACCACGCAGGATGCGCGCCGCGACGTGCCGGTGGGGTCGCCGATGTAATCGCGCAAAGTAGCAGAGCAAGGGCGCCACGCTATCATCGACGCCCCGCGCAGGAACGCACTGCCGCCCACCACGGACCCACCATGCAGATCGACCTCCGCGCGATTCCCACTGCGGGATGGGACGCCACCGGCGTCCCGGAGTTTCCCTGCTGCCCGGACCCCCAACTGGGCGGCCTGGCCAAGGCCGGACGCGACGCGGCCGACATCGACGCGCTCATCGCCTTCCTGCAGGACAGCTTCGCCAGCACGCTGTATGCGTTCGGCCACATCCTGCGCGCGCACCTGCCGCCCCGCGACCTGCGCCTGGAGGCTGCGGCCATCGGCACGCTGCACCAGGGCGACACCGACGCCATCGTCCACCACGGCAACCTGATCGTCGACGGCGACCTGCAACCGCCCTCGCTGCTGCTGGTCACCGGCAACCTCACCGTCAACGGCGTCCTGCGCGACACCGGCAATGTGGCGGTGCTCGGCGACCTGCACTGCCGACACGTGGGCTCGGAAGCATGGTTCATTGTTGGCGGCGACTGCGTGGCCGAGGGCTTCGTCTACGGTTCCTGCAATGACACCCTGTTCGAAGTGCTGGGCACGCTGCGCGCCCGCGCGGTGGTGACCGACGACCATGCCCTGTACGCCGAAGACGGCATGATCGTCGCGCACGCGCCCACGATACCGGGGGTCAACTGGGAAGAGCAGGTGTTCGACCTGTGGGACCCGGTGCACCGCCAGGAGCTGCTCGCTGCGGTGGGTACCGATATCCACGCGGTGGTGCCGGAAGCGGCGTTCGAGGACGTGGACCCGGGGTGAGCGGCACGCTCAGCCCGGCCTATGGTCCTGGGGGGACGGGCGCCGCGCCCGCTGCGGCCATCTTCGCGCTCTCCCGACGAAACAGTTCGATGACATCCTTCTTCATCCGGCCCAGCATTTCGTTGGCATAGTTGGCCGGATCGAACTGGAACAGCAGTGTCTCGAACTGCTGCGCCGTACAGCCTTGGCCGGATGCCGTGTCCGCAATAGCGGTCGGCGTCCACTGGTGCAGGGCGTTCACGAGCATCGCCAACTCGTATCCATTCAGGGCATAGCGGTCGCTGAGCCTGAACGTGTTGCAGGACGCCTCAGCGCGCGCACTTCCGTGGCCTGGCGTCGCGATGGCGGTCAGCTCCTCCGTGCAATTGTCCTTGTGATCCATGAGGCTGAAGGGGTCCACGGTGAACTGGATGTCTTCGCGATCCTCGAACGGATGAAGGTGTGCGTCGTCCAGAAAGTCCAGATCCCGCTTCAACGCACTGTTGCAGGTGTAGCAGCTCGGCACCAGGTTGTAGAGCGACACAGCCAGGTAGGGATAGATCGACTTGGCGTAGTAGTGATCCAGCGTGGGTCGGAACACCTTCTCCTCGTCCACATGCAAGGTGAACGCATAGGCCTGCTGGCAGTACGGGCAGATGCGGCAGGTCGCTTCCCGGCACAGGGCGTACGCGTCCCAAGCCGTCGCTTGATTCGTCGCTTGATTCGTCGCTTGATTCGTCGCTTGATTCGTCGCTTGATTTGTCGTGTGTTTGATCGTGTGCTTGGTCGTGAAGTGGCGGTAGCTGAAGGCACGTTCGCACTCTTTCATGACGTCGCACCAGTGCTGCCGTGCCGGGTCGTACTGTCGATCCGCGCCGACGTCTTTAGCGGCAATCACCTGCTGGAGCAGTTGCCGATCAGCGGCGCATCGCACCCCCAACCGACCTTCCACCAGGCGGGCAACGCGACGAAGCTGCGTGGGCCTGCCGATGGCGATGGCCTTGCGGTGCTTCAGGATGAAGGCCCGCAGCATGGCAGCGGCCCCCTTTCCGTTATTCGCCATCCACGCGTCGGTGCGCGCCACGACGTACTTCAGATGGTCGGCTTCCGCTTTCCGCCAGACGTCAGAAATGGCGATCAGCATCCGCCGGCTCCCGATGAAGCGCAGTGCGCGTGGCCAGATAGTGTCGAAGCATGGGGTCATCGACCAGGTCGACCAGCTCGGCCGGGATCGGCCTGCCGTCGCGCACTCTTCCGAGCAGGTCGCGTATGAACTCGGACGCAAAAGACCCAATCGTTCCCGCCCCCCCTGTGACCCGGACGATGCTCTCCAGCGACGCGCCGAAGGTGCTCACGGGCGAGTGGTCCACCCCATGACTGCGTTTACCGTCGGGACGCTGCATCGTCGCCAGCCGGCGGATGTTCCATCGCGGGAAATCCGACATCAGGATGGCCGAGTGGGTGCTCAGCACCACCTGGATGGAGTTGAAGCGGGGTCTGATGTGCTTCACGTACTCGTTGATGAAGTGCACGTAGCGGCGCTGCCATTCGAAATGAAGGTGCGTATCGCCTTCGTCGATGAGCAGCAGCAGGTGGCTCCGACCTCGGTCCTGTACCGCACTTACCGCACCGTGGATGAGTGAGACCTGGCCCAGCAGCGCGGACATCCCTGTACTGAGCCCTTTGAACTCGATCGCAGCGATGCCCTCCAGCGGCGTCCTCCGAATCTGGTCCATCACCGTGGGGGAAAGCGCGTAGACACGTTTATCGAGCTGCGGAGATCTAAGCGCTGATGCGAGATCCCTCAGGATGTTCAGATTTCGCTGAAACTCCCACGTTGGGAAGTTGGATGTGACCCGGCCGTCTGTTGGAAAGCCGAAGTGCGGCAACAGGTCGCCTGCGAAGTGGGCCGTAAGCTCGGTGCCTTTACAAGTGGCAGCCAAAGCCCGCAGATGGAGGTCGGTCTCGCCGCGAAAGCGTGCCCTGACGTGCGCCTCCAGCTCCTTGTTCAACGCGACATCGAGCCGTCTGGCCCGCTCCTCCAATGGCCCAAGGTCAATCGAATGCGTTGTGCTGGACGCTCCAGCCCGCTCTTCCATCAACGCCGTTGAGACTTCAACGAGCTTTCTATGCAGCTCGTAAATCTCCTGAGACTCAGAGAATCCAGAGAATAAAAGTTCGTTCAACGCCGAGCGGATCAGGCTGATACCGCTTACGCCAGGGCCGCGCGCCTTGGCGGTGATCCGCAACTGCGGAACGAGCTCGACGTCGAATACCTTGGCCAGCATGTCCGTCAGCGCTGTGTCGGTAAAATGGATCTGCGTAGCGACGTCACCGATGAGCGAGGTGATCCTGGTGCTGCGCGGGTGTTGGATGGCCCCCACCTTCGATGGATTGAATGCAACGACGTCATATGAATCGAGCCGATGCTCTGCGCGCACATAGGAGCTGTCGCCCGAGGCGATGTGGGTCGCCAGCTCGCCCAGCAGCGTTGTCTTGCCGGAACCGTTCTGACCGACGATGAGCGTCATCGCATCGGCAGCGAAGATGTTGGGCAACGGCCGCCCATCCTCCGCCTCGGCCGTAAGCGCAATCCGCTTCCCGTTACTTTCGAAGGATCTGATCATCGGGTTCCACCCGTCCGCGCGCGGCCGAAGCATCCGCAGCTGAAGGGGTGATCCCGGCCGGTCTCCGTTCCGGCCGAAGGGAAGATCGGCCGCAGCCGGACTTACTTTAGGTGACGCGCGGGAACCGGCTCTGCCGGCATGGGGCGGACGCATCGCTCGTGGTTGACCCGGATACAACGAAAAGACCCCCATCCAGAAGGATGAGGGTCTCTATCAACAACCATCAACTTGGTCAGCAGGACTCAGAACGGAATATCGTCATCCGCAAAGTCGTCCATCGGCGGTGCCGACTGCTGCGGCTGCTGCTGCGGGCGCTGCTGCTGGCCGTAACCACCGCCGCCGCGCTGACCGCCGCCACCACCACCACCGCCGCCACCGCCGTATTCCTGGCGCGGGGCCTGCTGGCGCTGCGGACGCTCGCCGCCGCCGGCATAGTTGCCACCACCGCCGCCGCCTTCACCGCGGCCGCCCAGCATCTGCATTTCATCGGCGATGATGTCGGTGGAGTACTTCTCCACGCCATCCTGGCCGGTGTACTTGTCGTAACGCAGGCTGCCTTCGACGTAGACCGAGCTGCCCTTGCGCAGGTATTCACCGGCGATTTCGCCGAGCTTGCCGAAGAACACCACGCGGTGCCATTCGGTACGCTCCTGCTGGTTGCCATCCTTGTCCTTGCGGACGCTGGTGGTGGCCAGGCTGATGCGGGTGATCGCCATGCCGCCTTGGGTGTACTTCACGTCCGGGTCGTTGCCGAGGTTGCCGACCAGGATGACTTTGTTGATGCCGCGCGCCATAGGGTTGCTCTTCCGTTGTCCGAGGGCAGACCGCAGTCATACCACAGCCCCGGACGGGGTGCGGATGCGCGGGGCCGCCCAAGGGAAAATTGGGGGGTGACAGAATGCCCCATCTTACCATCGCCGCCATGCCCGACCCTGTCGGAGTTCCGGTGGGAAGCGGCCAGAAACCTCCCAATGGCTTGTGCGACAAGGGCCACGGCGGTTCAGGCAGGCGCTGCCGCCGGCCTGCCCTGCCGGGCCGTCTGCCCGGGGCGGGCGCGCTGACCGGGCAGGCCACGGCCGGTCGCACATGGCATCATGCAGGTCGTCGTTCCCGCCGTACCCCGCAATGACCATCCGAGGCAAAGCCACTTCCCTGGACATCGCCCACCTGGCCGGGGTGTCGCAGCCAACCGTGTCGCGCGCCCTGCGCGGCAGCCCGATGGTCAACCCGGAAACCCGCGAGCGGATCCTGCGCATCGCCCGGGAGCTGAACTACAAGGTCGACAAGAACGCCTCCAGCCTGCGCCTGCGCAACGCCGGCACGCTGGCGCTGCTGTTCTTCGAGGACCCCACCAACGACGACTCGCTGATCAACCCGTTCTTCCACGCCATGCTCGGCTCGATCACCCGCGCCTGCGCGCTGCGCGGCTACGACCTGCTGGTGTCGTTCCAGCAGCTGTCCACCGATTGGCAGGCCGATTACGAAGACAGCAACAAGGCCGACGGGATCATCCTGCTCGGCTACGGCGATTACCACGAGTCGCGCGAGCGCCTGCAGCGGCTGGTCGAACAAGGCACCCACTTCGTGCGCTGGGGCGCTGCCCTGCCCGACCAGCCCGGGGTGTCGATCGGCAGCGACAACTTCCAGGGCGGCTTCGACATCACCACCCACCTGCTCGACCAGGGCTGCCGGCGCATCGCCTTCATCGGCCATGCCTCCAGCCACTACCCGGAATTCGAGGAACGCTACCGCGGCCACGTGGCGGCGATGGCCGCGCGCGGGGTGGCGGCCGAGCCGGCGCTGCAGCACGACGCGATCACCACCGAGCAGGACGGCTTCGATGCGTGCCAGGCACTGCTGGCACGCGGCGAAGCGCTGGACGGGGTGTTCGCGGCCAGCGACCTGATCGCCATCGGGGCGATGCGCGCCCTGCGCGAACACGGCCTGCGTGTGCCGCAGGACGTGGCCCTGGCCGGGTTCGACGACATCCCGCTGGCCGCGTCGGTCTCGCCCACGCTCACCACCGTGCAGCAGGACACCAAGCAGGCCGGCCAGCTGCTGGTGGAGAAGCTGCTGGCACTGATCAACGGCGAGGCGGTGGACGGCCAGACCATCGCGGTGAAGCAGGTGCTGCGGGAGTCCTCGCGGCGCGGGTGAGCCGGGGCGCGGCGGCGCCCATGACTTACGGCGGATGCAGCGCCGCCCGTTTCCCCGGATAAGTCGATCTTCAACACAGGGAAAGGTGTCCGCCCCAATGCTGCAGATCCGCTCGCTGTCCAAGACCTACGCCAATGGCGTGCACGCGCTCAATGCGGTCACCCTGGATATTCCCCGTGGCATGTTCGGGCTGCTCGGGCCCAACGGCGCCGGCAAGTCCTCGCTGATGCGCACCCTGTCCACCCTGCAGGAAGCCGACAGCGGCAGCGTGACGCTGGAGATTCCCGGCGAGGCGCCCATCGACGTGCTGCGCGACAAGGATGCCGTGCGCCGCCGGCTGGGCTATCTGCCGCAGGATTTCGGGGTGTACCCCAAGGTCAGCGCGCTGGACCTGCTGGAGCATTTCGCCGTGCTCAAGGGCATCACCCACAAGGGCCAGCGCCGCGAGGTGGTGGACGGGCTGCTGCAGCAGGTGAACCTGTGGGATGCGCGCAAGCGCAAGCTGGGCACCTACTCCGGCGGCATGCGCCAGCGCTTCGGCATTGCCCAGGCGCTGCTCGGCGATCCGCGCCTGGTGATCGTCGATGAGCCCACCGCCGGCCTGGACCCGGAAGAGCGCAACCGCTTCCTCAACCTGCTGGCGGCCATCGGCGAAAACGTGGCGGTGATCCTGTCCACCCACATCGTGGAGGACGTGACCGACCTGTGCCCGACGATGGCGATCATGAACAAGGGCCAGGTGCTGCTGACCGGCAAGCCCAGCGATGCGATCGATGCCCTGCAGCACCAGGTGTGGCGCAAGCAGGTCGATCCGTCCGCGCTGGCCGGTTACGAGGCCAACCATGTGGTGCTGTCCACGCGCCTGGTCGGAGGCCGGCCGGTGATCCACGTGCACAGTGCCAGCGACCCGGGCGATGGGTTCCAGCCGGTCGCGCCCGATCTCGAGGATGTGTATTTCCAGCGACTGCGCCTGCAGTCGCGGGCCGCCTGACCGGAGCGCGCCCATGATCACTGCCTTCTTCCGCTTCGAGCTGCGCGAGCAGCTCCGTTCCCCCCTGCTGTGGCTGCTCGCGGCGCTGTTTGCGGCGCTGGCCTTCGCCGCGGCGTCCTCCGATGCGGTGCAGATCGGCGGGGGCATCGGCAATGTCCACAGCAACGCCCCGACGGTGATCGCCACCTTCATGGGCGGGTTCACCATGCTGGGCATGCTGGTGTCCACCCTGTTCGTGAGCAACGCACTGCTGCGCGATTTCGAACTGGGCACCGCCGAACTGATCTTCGCCAGCCCGATCAAACGCCGCGACTACCTCACCGGCCGCATCCTGGCGGCACTGTTCGCCGGGCTGGTGTTCTACCTGGTCATCGCGCTGGGCATGTTCCTGGCGCCCTTCATGCCCTGGGTGGACCCGGAGCGGATGGGCGCGGTCTCGCTGCGTGCCTACGCGTGGACCTTCGCCGTCGTCGTCATTCCCAACCTGATCTTCACCACCGCGCTGCTGTCGCTGCTGGCCGCACTGACCCGCTCGATCCTGTGGGTGTACATCGGCCTGATCGGCTACTTCGTGCTGTACGGGGTGAGCGCCTCGCTGCTGCGCGACATCGACAACACCTGGGTCGCCACCCTGTCCGAGCCGCTGGGCATGCGTGCGCTGTCGCGTACGATCCGCTACTGGGCCGCCGAACAGCGCAACACCCAGCTGCCGGAACTGGCGGGCTATCTGCTGGCCAACCGCGCCGTGTGGCTGGCCGCCGCACTGGCGATGTTCGCCGCGACCTTCGCCCTGTTCCGCACCGAGCGCAGCGGCAGCGGTCGCCGTCGCTGGGGCCGCAAGGCGGCGCCGCCGGTTGCATCAGGCGTGCGCCCCGCCGATGTGGTGGTGCCGCGCATCCACCCGACCTTCGGCGCGGCCACCGGCTGGCGCCAGTTCCTGCGCCAGGTGCGTTTCGATACTGCCGGCGTGCTGCGCAGCGTGCCGTTCCTGGTGCTGCTGGTGCTGGGCATGGCCAACTTCATCCCCAGCGCGATGTCCCAGCAGTCGCTGTATGGCACGCCGATCTACCCGGTCACCGCCGAGATGCTCGGTTCGCTGCAGGGCGCCTACAGCTGGCTGCTGGTGATCATCGTGCTGTTCTACGCCGGTGAGCTGGTGTGGAAGGAGCGCGGCGCGCGGCTCAACGAGGTCAACGATGCCATGCCGGTGCCCAACTGGGTGCCGCTGCTGGCCAAGTTCACCGTGCTGGTGGCCGTGATCGTCTGCTTCCAGGCGATCGGTGCGGTGGTGTCGATGCTGATCCAGCTGTCGCAGGGCTATACGCGGCTGGAGCCGCTGCTGTACCTGCAGACCCTGGCGCTGGACTCGGTGTTCTACGTGCTGATGGGCGGCATGGCGCTGGTGCTGCAGGTGCTGACCAACAACAAGTTCCTCGGCTATGCGCTGCTGATCGTGGTGATGATCGGCCAGATCGCGCTGGGCCTGCTGGACTACACCCAGAACCTGTACAACTTCGGCGGCTGGCCGAATGCGCCGTATTCGGACATGAACGGCTTCGGTCACTTCCTGGCCGGGCAACTGGCCTTCCAGGGGTACTGGGCGCTGCTGCTGATGGCACTGCTGTGCCTGGCCTCGGCCTTCTGGGTGCGTGGCGTCGGCATGGGCCTGCGCCAGCGCCTGGCCCTGGCCGGCCGCCGTCTGCGCGGTCCCGCCGGTGCAGGAGCGGCCGTGGCCCTGCTCGCCTTCGTGACGGTTGGCGGCTGGCTGTACTGGAGCACCAACATCCGCAACCCGTTCATGTCCCCGGACCAGGAACGCGATCTGCAGGTGCGCTACGAGCGCGAGCTGTCCAAGTACCGCAACCTGCCGCAGCCGCGCATCATCGCGGTGGACAACCGGGTCGACCTGCATCCGGAAACGCAGACGGTGACCATCGATGCGGACTGGACGGTGCGCAATACCCACGCCACCCCGATCGCCGATGTGCATGTGGGCATGAGCGATGACCGCCAGCTGGTCGCGGTCGATCTCGGCGGGCAGACCCTGGGCTTCCACGATGTGGACCTGGGCTACCGCATCTACCGTCTGAACACGCCCCTGCAGCCGGGCGAGGAGCGCCGCTTCCGCTTCCGCGTGGAGCAGCGCCCCAAGGGCATCACCGCCGGGCAGGCGCCGACGAACGTGGTGGAGAACGGCAGCTTCTTCAACAGCCAGATGCTGCCGCAGTTCGGCTACAACGAAGGCGTGCAGCTTACCGACCGCAACGAGCGCCGCAAGCGCGGGCTGGGCGAACCGACCCGCATGCCCAAGCTCGAAGACGAGGCCGCGCGCGCCAACACCTACATCACCGACGACGCCGACTGGCTGCAGTTCCGCACCACCATCTGCACCGCACCGGACCAGATCGCGCTGGCGCCGGGCTACCTGCAGGAGGAGACCACGGTGAATGGGCGGCGCTGCTTCCGCTACGCGATGGACCGGCCGATGCTCAACTTCTACGCGTACCTGTCGGCGCGCTGGGAGGTCAAGCGGGGCCGCTACAAGGACATCCCGATCGAGGTCTACTACGACCCGCGCCATGCCTACAACGTGGACCGCATGATCGAGGCGGTGCAGAAGTCGATGGCCTACTACGAGGCCAACTTCACCCCATACCAGCACCGCCAGGTGCGCATCATCGAGTTCCCGGGTTACCAGAGCTTCGCGCAGTCCTTCGCCAACACCATCCCCTACTCCGAGTCGATCGGCTTCATTGCCGACCTGCGCGACCCGGACGATGTGGACTATGTGTTCTACGTGACCGCCCATGAGGTTGCACACCAATGGTGGGCGCACCAGGTGATCGGGGCCAACGTGCAGGGCGCCACGGTGCTGTCCGAGTCGCTGTCGCAGTACTCGGCATTGATGGTGATGGAGAAGGAGTACGGTCGCCAGCACATGCGCCAGTTCCTGAAGACCGAGCTGGACCGTTACCTGTCCGGTCGCGGCGGCGAGCGCATCGAGGAGCTGCCGCTGGAGCGGGTGGAGAACCAGCAGTACATCCACTACCAGAAGGGCTCGCTGGTGTTCTACCGCCTGCGCGAGGAGATCGGCGAGGAGGCCTTGAACCGCGCGCTCAAGCGCTTCCTGCAGGACAAGGGCTTCCAGCAGCCGCCGTACACCACCTCGCGCGAACTGCTGGGCTACATCCGTGCAGAAACCCCGGCCGACCGCCAGCAGCTGGTGACCGACCTGTTCGAGAAGATCAGCTTCTACGACAACCGGTTGCTGTCGGCCACCACGCGCAAGCGTGCGGATGGGCGCTACGACGTCACCCTGGCCCTGCATGCCGAGAAGCGGTACGCAGACGGTACGGGCAAGGAGACGGCCGGGAAGATGGACGACTGGATCGAGGTCGGCGTGTTCGCCAACGCGCCGTCGGGCAAGGAACGCGACCAGAAGGTGCTGTACCTGCAGCGCCACCACATCACCGAGGCCACGCCGACCCTGACCGTCACCGTGGACCAGAAGCCCGATGAAGCCGGCTTCGACCCGTACAACAAACTGATCGACCGCGTCAGCAGCGACAACCGGCGCAAAGTCACCCCGTAGTGCCGGCCTCTGGCCGGCAATTCGGCACGCCGCGAACGGAACGAAGGGCAGCCGACCAACGGTCGGCTCTACCGGTGGGCCACGCACGCCGCGAACGGAACGAACGGCAGCCGACCAACGGTCGGCTCTACCGGCGGGCCACGCACGCCGCGAACGGAACGAACGGCAGCCGACCAACGGTCGGCTCTACCGGTGGGTCAGCCGACATCCCGTAGTGCCGGTCACCGATGCCCTGCGGCGACAGTTCGAAGCCCAGCGGGGTGCCCGGGTTGACGACTACGCCGTAGCCGCCGGGCACGCGGCGCAGTACCTCGATCATCAGCATGCGGATCGTGTGCGGTGCCTGCTGGCTGTGGAACCCTACGCGCGACAGGTCGGTGAACACCGCCACGTGCAGGACGCCCTGCTTGTCGAACAGCAGCGGGTCGAAGCCGCTGCCGTCGGGGGTGACCAGGCTGCCGGTCTGCAGCACCACCTCGGCGGCCACGAAGGCCTTCATGAACAGCCCGATCGGGAGCTGCCCGTCCATCGCGGACTTGAGCAGGGTTTCGATCGGCGTCTGTGGAGGAAGGTCGGTCATGGCGGGGCGGGCGGTGCGGGGGCGCCCATTGTACCTGCGGGCGCCGCGCGGCTTACCGGGCCAGCCGGCGGGTTCTGGCCTGCTGGTCGTCGACCGCCCGCTGCAGCTCGGTCTGCAGTGCCTTCTGGGCGACCGGCGCATCGAGCACGAACACCCTCACGCCATGCGCGGGCACCTCGACCTTCAGCGCCCCACCCACCTCGACGCTCTCCTCGCCCAGCGCGTCGCGCCAGGTGCCAGGCTGCAGGTAGCGGCGGACCTCGATGCTGCGCGCGGCATCGCCCTTGTTGAGCAGCACCAGCGCGGTCTGGGTGACATCGCCATGCTGCAGCACGCGGTAGAACACCGCTTCGTCGCCCTGCAGGCGCTCGTTGACCTGCAGGCCACGCTGCAGCGCCGGGGTCGCCTGGCGCAGGCGGGCGATGCGCTGCAGTGGCGCGAAGATCGGGCTCTGCGGCGCGGCGTCCACCCGTGCCTGGCCGAAGTACGCGCGGTTGCCGGCGTGCTCGGCGCGGCTGCGCATGAAGCCGGTTTCCGAGCCGTAGTACAGCACCGGGATGCCGCGCGCGGTGAACAGCCAGTTGTGCGCGTCGATGAAGCCGTTGTCGGTGGCATCCAGCCGCGCCATGTCGTGGTTGTCGTAGAAGCTCATCAGCGCGTACGGATTCGCATACGGGCCGCCGAGCAGATGCAGCGGCTCGGCCAATGCCTGGAAGCCCTTCTGCTCCTTGCCGAACACCGACGACAGCGCCCCGCGCAGCGGGAAGTCCAGCACGCTGACGTTGGCGTTGGCAGGCCAGGTGTGCTCGGCGATCTTGCCGGCGTCGTAGTCGAAGGCCTCGCCGAACATGAACATGCCCGGGTGTTCGGCGCGGATGCGGTTGACGAACTCATGCCACCACGGGTGCGGCAGCCAGCCGATGGTGTCGATGCGCAGCGCGTCCACGCCTTGCGCGGCCCACTGCAGGTAGGCGCCCACCAGGTAGTCCATCACGGCCGGGTTGTGCTGGTTGAAGTCGCCCAGTTCGGCCAGGTTGCCGTCGAAGATCGAGCCATCCTTGCTGTCGACCGGGCCGATGCTGTTGTAGAACGCGTGCAGCGGGTTGTGCGCCGGATCGAGCTGCTGCGGCGGCAGATTCTGGTGGTCGGCGATCAGTCTGCCGTCCTTGTCGAAAATCTGGCCGAACTGCGGCTGCTTCACCGGCATGGTCCAGGCAGGCGAACCGTGGTTGCCGACGATGTCCAGCACCACCTTCAGCTCGGCAGCGTGCAGGCCGCGGGTGAGCCCGGCGAAGTCCAGGTCCGGGCTGGGCAGATGCTCGTCGAGCCTGTAGAAGTTGACGCCCCAGTAGCCGTGGTAGCCGGTCTTGCCACGATCGGTAAGCGTGCTGGTGCAGCTGATCGGCTTGCTGCCGGTGAAGGCTTCGTCCGGGTTGTCGACGATGGGGGTGATCCACACCGCGCCGAAGCCCAGGTTGCGGATGTAGGCCGCGTTGTCGAGCACGCCCTTGAAGTCGCCGCCCAGGTAGCCGATGTTGCCGTCGACCTTGTCCGGGCACGGCACGGGAATGTCGAAGGTGCGGTGCGCGCCGCCCTGGTCGCGGTGGTCGTTGGACGGGTCGCCGTTGACGAAACGGTCGGTGACCACGAAGTACACCGCATCGCTGGCAAACGGCTCCAGCGTGCCCACGTAGTCCGGGCGGTTGCCCGCCCATGCGGGGCTGCTCAGCAGCGCCAGCGACAGGCCCAGCGACAAGGGGGAATACGCACGCATCAGACAGCCTCCTGGTGGGCCGGCACCCGCAGCACGCACAGCCCGGCAATGAACAGACTCACCCCGCCCAGCACCAGCACGTGCATCGGCTCACCGCCGAGCCAGACGCGCAGGGTGAAACCGAGCGCGGCGGCCGCGACCAGCTGGGGAATGACGATGAAGAAATTGAACAGGCCCATGTAGATGCCCATCTTGGCGGCCGGCACGCTGTCGGACAGCAGTGCATACGGCAGCGACAGGATCGAGGCCCAGGCGAAGCCGACGCCGACCATCGACAGCAGCAGCCAGCGCGGATCGTCGATCAGCATCAGCGAGATCAGCCCCAGCCCGCCCAGCCACAGGTTGACCAGGTGGCTCCAGCGCAGGCCCATCCAGCGCACCATCAGCGGAATCAACAGTGCGGCCAGTGCCGCAAAGCCGTTGTAGGCGCCGAACAGCACGCCCACCCAGTTGGCGCCTTCGTTGTAGGCGGCCGTGCGTGCATCACTGGACCCGAAGTGGGTGCCGGCCACGGCGGCGGTGGTGTAGATCCACATGGCGAACAGCGCGAACCACGAGAAGAACTGCACCCACGCCAGCCGACGCATGGTGCGCGGCATGCTGCGCAGGTCGTCGACGATGACGGCCAGCATGTGGGGCCCGGGCACCACCCGGGCCACGCCCAGCAGCAGGCCGTAGGCCACGCACAACCCGGCCAGCACGTAGAGCATCTTGTCGCCGTCGCGCCATGCGATGGCCGCAGCCAGTGCCACGCCGAGCGCGAGCCACGCGCCGATCTGGCCCGCCGCCGGTGGGCCGGTCAGCGGCGCGCTCTGCTGCGCGGCCGGCGGCTCCGCATCGGTGAACCCGGCCAGTTCCTGCGGCGAGTACTCGCGGGTGCTGAACACCGTCCACGCGATGGACGCCAGCAGCACCGCTGCGCCGAAGTAGAACGCATAGCGTACCGTCGGCGGGACCTCGCCGGCGGCCGCCGTGTTGGCCACGCCGAAGTGCGCCAGGATGAACGGCAGGAAGCTGGCGATGATGGCGCCAACACCGATGAAGAAGCTCTGCATCGCATAGCCGGTGGGACGCTGCCGCGGCGAGAGTTTGTCGCCGACGAAGGCGCGGAACGGCTCCATCGAGATGTTGATGGACGCGTCCAGCACCCACAACGTGCCGGCCGCGATCCACAACGTGGGCGAGTTGGGCATCACCAGTAGCGCCAGCGTGGTGAACACCGCGCCGATCATGAAGTACGGGCGGCGGCGGCCCCAGCGCGTCCAGGTGCGGTCGGACAGATAGCCGATGATCGGCTGCACCAGCAGGCCGGTCAGCGGCGCGGCGATCCACAGCCCGGGCACGGCATCCATCGGCGCGCCCAGCGTTTCGAAGATGCGGCTGGCATTGGCATTCTGCAGCGCGAAGCCGAACTGGATGCCGAGGAAGCCGAAGCACATGTTCCAGATCTGCCAGAACGACAGCGTTGGCTTGGCGGTGCGGCTCATCGCGCGACCTCCGCGTCGCCGGCAATCGGCGCGATCATCAGTGCGCTGACCGTGGCCGCGTTGAGCACGCCATCGCGCCCGCCCTTGCCGCCGTTGTACTGGGCGAAGTGTTCCAGCGCGCTCATGTTGAAGCCCGGCGCCAGGCTGAAGCGGCACCGTCCCTTGGGCAGGTCGAACTCGGCTGCGGTGGAATCCTGCGGTCCGACGCTGTGCGGCATCGTCAGCGTGGCGCGCTGCTCCGGCTGCCCGGCGCACTGCACCTGCAGCTGCTTCACCGCCGCGGTGACGCCGGTGTTGATCGGGCCGTTGGGGTTGTCGTAGCGCAGACGCACCCGCACGCGGGTCGGCGTGGGGGCGGTCCAGGTCCACGCGGTCGCACCGGCCAGGCGCTGCTGCGGACCCACGCAGGTGGTCGGGCTGTGCAGCGATTCCAGCGCACCGTCGCGGCGGGTGAGGCTGAGGCAGTGCTGGCGGCCGTCGTCGGTGAAGGTATGCGGGGTGGTGGCCACGGGCATGCCGTCCTGCCAGAGCTGGTGGTTGGCGGGGACCACGACGGTCCACGTCTTGCCGCGCTTCTGCGGGCGCGGGGCGGCGGGCGTGGCCGGGGCGAAGGCGTTGGGGTTTGCCTGGTCCGGGCGGAACGCGGACGCACGGGGGGTGTCACCACCGGGTGCCGCTGCCGTCGTCGAGGGAGCGAGCGGTTCGAGCTGTACGGTCACGGTGTTGCCCTTGCGTACGATCTTCTTCGCGACCAGCAACGCGCCGTCCAGCGTGCGCGGGCGCTTGAGGATGTAGCGGGTGGTGCCGTCGTCCAGTTCGATGCTGCTGCGCGTGCCGAACAACTGCGGTACCAGCGCAACGGGCAGCTTGGGCGCCACCGTGCCATCGGCCTCCACGCCGAACACGCCTTCCAGCACCATCGACAGGTAGCCGGCCACCGACCACAACTGGCGGGGCGAGTTGACCACCGGGCCACTCAGCGCGCCCTCGTCCACATGCACGGCCAGGCGCCGCATCTCGTAGTTTTCCATGTTCGACCCGGCCAGCGCGCTGCCGCGCATCAGCGACTCGATCTCCAGCCGGATGCGCGCGGCATCGTCGACGCGGCGTGCGGCGCGCAGCGAATAGGCGCTGACGAACGGCCACACGGCGCGGTTGTGGTAAATCGGCTGCTGCGCTTCCTGCGGCCAGACCACCGGGCTGCCGCCCTCCACCGCCGGGTAGCTGGCCAGCGCGCGGCGCGCACGGTCGGCCGGAAACACATCGGCCAGCACGCCCAGCGAAATGCCCAGCAGGTCGTACTTGGCGTAGGGCACCGGGTGCGCGGCCTCACCGATGTAGCTCATGTACATGCCGGCGTCTTCGCGCCAGAAGCGTGCGTCGATCTGCCGCGCCAGTGCGTCGGCCCAGCCGGCGTAGGCAACGGCGCGTTCGTCGCCCACCTCGCGCGCCATTTTCTCGGCCAGGCGCAGCGCCTGGTAGTGCAGCACGTTGGTGGACAACGCGAAGGAATCGCCGATGAAACGGACGTCCTCACGGGTCCAGTCCGGGTAGGTCTGTTCGCGCCAGTCCAGGAACGAGGTCTCGCCGCGATACAGCCCGACGCGCGCATCGAACACCATCGCGCGGTCCTGCGCCAGCGTGGCCTGCAGCGCCTCCCAGGTCTGGCTGGCGAACGGGGTGCTGTCGAGCAGGCCGCGCGCAGCCAGGAACCACACCACCCGGTCGCTGCTGATCGGCCAGCTGCCGCCGGAGCCGGTGTCCTGGGCCACGAACAGGCCCGGGGTATGTCCGTCGCGGGCAGCGGAGAGTTTGAACTGCAGCGACTGCCGGGTACGGACCGGGTCCAGCCGCGACAGCGCCAGATCGGCGGCGAAGCTCACATCGCGCGTCCATACATAGGGCCAGCGCTCACCGGTCTGGAAGCAGGCGCAGGGCACCGGGTTGCCCTGGTTGAAGGCAGGGTCGCGGATCGCCTCGACGCGGTCGGCCGCAAGCTCCTGCTGCGCCAGCGCGAGCAGCGCATCGAACATCACGCTGCCGGTCTGGCTGCGCATCGGCTGGGCACCGATGGCCACCGCAGCCTGCCCGCTGGACAGGCGGAATCCGCCATCGGCAGTCGCATCGGCACGCGCCGTGCGGCCATCGAAGGTCAGGTCGGCCGCCGCAGCGGTCGACATCATCGCCGCCCCGAGGGCAGCGGTCAGGCAGATCATCTTCAGCATCGAAGCGGCGGACCGGCTTGCGCCCGTCGGCCTCCCTCCCTCTTTGCACGCGTTGTGGTTCCCTCGCGCCGGCTGCCCGGCACGGGGGTCGCGGCCCCCTCCCAGGGTGCCTGTCCTCATGGTAGACGGCACGCCACGGTGCGCGACTGCCTGCATACGTATTCATGCCGATGCAGCGCACGGACGGGCCGGGACATGGGAATCGCGTGGCTATAGTCCAGCCTGGTTCCGGCCACCTTGGGAGGGGAAATGCCGACGAAACTGCATTCACCGCGCGGCATCAACGCGCACCTGTACCGGCTGGGTACGGCGCTGTCGCTGCTGGTGGCCACGGCGGCGGCCTGGGCCGCGCCGGTCACCGTGGCCAGTGTGGAATCGCCCGGCAAGGTGCTGCGCGTGTCGCTGCAGCTCGACGGCGGCATGCCGACCTACCGGGTCGAGCGCCTCGGCGAGACGGTGGTGGCCGAGTCCCGGCTCGGTTTCCAGCTGCGCGACGGACGGCTGGACCGCGACCTGTCCCTGCTCGGGCAGAGCACGCGCAGTGCCGACGGGCAATGGGAACAACCGTGGGGCGAGCGCCGCATCGTGCGCGACCACTACAACGAAGTGACCGTGCAGTTGGGCGAGCGCAGCGGCGCCCGGCGGCGCATCGACCTGGTGTTCCGCGTCTACGACGACGGTCTTGGCTTCCGCTACCGCTTCCCGGAGCAGGCGGGCATGCGCGAGGCGATCATCGACGAGGAACTGACCGAGTTCGTCATCGCCCCCGAATCCACCGCATGGTGGATCCCGGCCGGTGAGCCGATCCACTATGAGTACCTGTACCAGCGCACGCCGCTGGACCAGGTGCCGATGGTGCATACGCCGTTCACGCTGCGCAGCCGCGATGGCCTGCACGTGGCGATCCACGAGGCAGCGCTGGTGGACTACGCCGGCATGTGGCTGCGCCGCACCGATGGCCAGCGCCTGCGCGCGCAGCTTTCGCCGTCGGCCGAAGGATGGAAGGTGCGCCGCACCCTGCCCTTCGACACGCCGTGGCGCACCCTGCAGATCAGCGACCGTGCCGGCGGGCTGGTCGAGTCCGACCTGATCCTCAACCTCAACGAACCCAATGCGCTGGGCGATGTGAGCTGGGTGACGCCGTCCAAGTACCTGGGCGTGTGGTGGTCGATGCACCTGGACCACGAAAGCTGGGCCACCGGGCCGAAGCACGCGGCCACCACCGCCAAGACCCGGCGGGTGATCGACTTCGCCGCCGCGCACGGGTTCCGCGGCGTGCTGGTGGAAGGCTGGAATCCCGGCTGGGACGGCAACTGGGTGGGCAACGGCTACGACTTCGATTTCACCCGGCCCACCGCCGATTTCGACATCGAGGCGCTGGCCGCCTATGGCGCGAAGAAAGGGGTGCGTCTGATCGGCCACCACGAGACCGGCTGCGCGATCGAACACTATGAAGACCAGCTCGGTGCCGCGCTGGACCTGTATGCGCGGCTCGGCGTGGATGCGTTCAAGAGTGGCTACGTCTGCGATGACGGCCAGGTGGACCGGCGCAATCCCGCCGGCGGCCCGCTCTGGCGCGAGTGGCACGACGGCCAGTTCATGGCCCGCCACCACCTGAAGGTGGTGCAGGAAGCCGCAAAGCGGCACATCGCGGTCAACCCGCACGAGCCGATCAAGGACACCGGCCTGCGCCGCACCTACCCCAACTGGGTCTCCCGCGAGGGCGCGCGTGGCATGGAGTACAACGCCTGGGGCCAGCCACCGAATCCGCCCGAACACGAGGTCAACCTGGTGTTCACCCGCATGCTGTCCGGACCGATGGACTACACCCCGGGCATCCTGAGCCTGAAGGGGCGTGGCGGCCAGGCCATCCCCAGCACGCTGGCACGGCAGCTGGCGCTGTACGTGGCGATCTACAGCCCGATCCAGATGGCGGCCGATCTACCCGAACACTATGAACAGCATCGCGAGGCGTTCCGCTTCATCGAGGATGTGGCAGTGGACTGGGACGACAGCCGCGTGCTGAACGGCGAGGTCGGCGACTACGTCACCCTGGTGCGCAAGGACCGCCACAGCCGCGACTGGTACCTGGGCAGCATCACCGACGAGCACGGCCGCGTGCTGCCGGTGTCACTGGGGTTCCTGGACCCGGGCGTGCGCTACCGCGCCGAGATCTACCGCGATGGCGACGGTGCCGACTACCGCAGCAACCCGTTCGCGTTCAAGCGCGAAACGCGTGAGGTGACCAGCGCCGATATGTTGAACATCGTTCTGGCGCCGGGCGGCGGCCAGGCCATTCGTTTCACGCCGCTGTAAACGGCGACCGCCGCACCGTGCATCACCTCTGACAGGACGTGCCGGCCGCTGGCCGGCGCTCCCCCTCATGACGCATCTGTAACCGCTTACAGCCGCTGAAAGTCCATTGAATACGTATGCAGGGTGATTCCCGCAGCAGACGCCCTGCCTACCATAGCCACGCAGTCAACGGCCACCGCGCCGCGACGCTCCCGGGTCCTCCGGGCAAACACAAATCGATTGGCAACATTGCCTGGGAGGGGAAAATGTTGAACCGCAAGCGCAGCGCGCTGAGTCTCGCGCTGGCCGTCGCCCTGACGCCGTTGATGGCGTCGGCGCAGACCGCCGAACCGGACACCACCACACCGAAGACCGCGACCTCGGCCACCAACCTGGACACCGTGCAGGTCACTGGCATCCGCCGCGGCATCGAGAACGCGATCGCGATCAAGCAGGACGCCACCTCGGTGGTCGAAGCGATCTCGGCCGAAGACATCGGCAAGCTGCCCGACGTGAGCATCGCCGAATCGCTGGGGCGCCTGCCCGGCCTGGCCGCCCAGCGTGTGGCCGGCCGCGCCCAGGTGATCAGCGTGCGCGGCCTGTCGCCGGACTTCGCCACCACCCTGCTCAACGGGCGTGAAGTGGTCAGCACCGGCGACAACCGCAGCGTCGAGTTCGACCAGTACCCCTCGGAACTGGTCAATGGCGTGGTGGTCTACAAGACCCCCGATGCGGCGCTGGTCGGCCAGGGTCTGTCGGGCACGATCGACATGCAGACCGTGCGCCCGCTGAGCTTCGCCGACCGCGTGATCGCCATCAGCGGCCGCTACCAGAAGAGCTCGCTCGGCAAGGCCGCGAACGTGGATGCCTTCGGCAACCGCTTCAGCGCCAGCTACATCGACCAGTTCATGGACAACACCCTGGGCGTGTCGATCGGCTACGCGCACAGCGACAACCCGATCCAGGAAAACCAGGTCGGCCTGTACGAGCCGTGGACCACCGAGCACACCGACAACGGCAACCGTCCGGGCCTGGCGCCGGGCACGGCGTTCTCCGACGGCATCAAGGCGCTGCGCCGTACCGGCAACAACAAGCGCGACGGCTACATGGCCACCGTGCAGTTCCGTCCGTCCAACACGTGGACCAGTACGCTCGACGCCTTCCATACCGAAGCCGAGCAGATCGACACCGCCAACCAGTTCGAGCTCAACCTCAGCAACTACAACGGTGGCTACACCCCGGGCCTGCTGATCACCAATCCACAGGTGAACGCCGATGGCACCTTCACCGGCGGCACCGCCACCGGCGTGTACCCGCTGGTGCGCGGCATGTACAACCAGCGCAAGGACAAGATCGACGCGTTCGGCTGGAACAACGAGCTGAACTTCGACGGCGTCAAGGTTGTCGCCGACGTGAACTACTCCAAGGCCACCCGCGACGAGCTGAACCTGGAAAACAACCTGCAGCTCACCCCGATGCCGCAGCTGGATTCGGTGGGTGTGGTGGTGAACCCGAACGGCTTCTCGCAGATCCGCCCGGGCCTGGACTACTCCAACCCCGACGCGCTGTTCCTGACCAACACCATCTACGGCTCCGGCTACGGCAAGGTGCCGCAGGTGGAAGACCGGCTGAAGGGCGCGCGCCTGCAGGCCACCTTCGCCATGCCCGAGGCGCTGGACTGGTTCTCCGACCTGGACGTCGGCGTGAACTACGCCGACCGCCGCAAGGAGAAGACCCAGGCCGAAGGCAACATCCTGCTCGGTGCGCAGGGCGATGCGAACATCGAACGCGACCTGCAGTACGCGCCGGTCAACCTGGGCTTCGCCGGGCTGGGCTATATCCCCGCCTGGAACGTGCCGGGCGCCGTCTCGGGCTACATGACCTTCAACCCGGTCACCAACCTGGACTACCTGATTCCCAAGTCGTGGGTGGTACAGGAAAAGACCACCACGGCGTGGCTGCGCGCCAACCTCAACACCGACATCGGCGAGGTGGGCGTGCGCGGCAACATCGGCGTGCAGATGATCCGCACCGACCAGAGCTCGCAGTCGAACTACTTCGACCGCTCGCGCCCGGCCGGCCAGGAAGTGCTGCCGATCGACTCGGGCAAGACCTATACCGACTGGCTGCCGAGCCTGAACCTGGTCTTCATGTTCCCGCACCAGCAGACCCTGCGCTTCGCCGCTGCCAAGCAGGTTGCGCGCCCGCGCGTGGACCAGATGCGCGCCGGCCTGGAATTCGGCGTGGATACCGCCACCGGCAAGCCCGGCGGCAGCGGCGGCAACCCGCTGCTGGACCCGTGGCGCGCCAACGCGATCGACCTGTCGTACGAAAAGTACTTCGGCGAGAAGGCGTACGTGGCGGCCGCGGTGTTCTTCAAGGATCTGAAGAGCTACGTCTACACCCAGTCGGTGGATGACTACGACTTCAGCGACCTGCTGGCCAGCTACGTGATTCCGCCGGGCATGACCGCCCCGCTGCTGACCACCGGCACCTTCTCGGCGCCGCAGAATGGCCAGGGCGGCAAACTGAAGGGTCTGGAGCTGACTGCTTCGTTCCCGCTGGAGATGCTGTCCGACAGTCTGCGCGGCTTCGGCGTGCAGGCCGCGGCGACCTTCAACGACAGCGACATCAAGATCGTCGACCCGGAAAGCGCGTCCAGCGTCGGCAGCGACCCGATCAGCCTGCCGGGCCTGTCCGAGCGCGTGTACAACTTCACTGCGTATTTCGAGCGCAATGGCTTCGAGGCCCGCATCAGCCAGCGGCGTCGTTCGGACTTCATCGGTGAGATCGGCAACTTCAACGGCAACCGCACCCTGCGTTACGTGGTGGGCGAGAACGTGACCGACGCGCAGGTCAGCTACACCTTTGCCGACAGCAGCAGCCTGCACGGGCTGACCCTGCTGCTGCAGGGAAGCAACCTGACCAACGAGCCGTACCGCACCTATGCCGGCACCAAGGACAAGCCGCTGGAGTACATCGAGTGGGGCCGTACCTATATGCTGGGTGTGAACTACAGGTTCTGATCCCGGCACAACCACGATGACGACAACCCGCTGCTTTGGCAGCGGGTTTTTTGTTTTCGGCGGACGCGGAATTTCGGTGGCGGCACCTGTGTAGAGCCGAGCTCTGCTCGGCTATCGCGCGCAGCGCGGGATTTTGGATTCCGGCGCGAACGGCAGCCGGGCAGAGCCCGGCTCTACGGGGCGCGCGGCGCGGGATTTTCGATGCCGGCACGGACGGCAGCCGGGCAGAGCCCGGCTCTACGGGGCGCGGCGCGGGATTTCGATGCCGGCGCGGACGGCAGCCGGGCAGAGCCCGGCTCTACGGGGGCGCGGCGTGGGACATTCGAGGCCGGCACGGACGGCAGCCGGGCAGAGCCCGGCTCTACGGGCGCTCAGCGCGGGACTTTCGATGCCTGCCGGGCAAAAAAAAGGGCGAGGCACGTGGCCCCGCCCTCTCAATACCACCGGAAAAACGTGTCAGTCCCTGCGCGCGCAATACATCGACTGCGCCGGCAAGGTCAGCTCGCCCGCCGCTGCGGTGCCCACGTCCGGGCCCGGCACGTGCAGCGGCTGCCACTGGCCCGCCGGCAATGCGACGCGCACCGTGTCGGCGGACAGGTTGAACGCCAGCACCAGCGTCTCGCCCGCATGGCGGCGCTCGAACATCAGCACCGGCTCGGCGGTGTCCAGGAACGCGATGTCACCCACCAGCAGGGTCGGCATGGTCCGCCGCCACGCCAGGAACTGGCGGAAGGCGTTGAGCACCGAGTGCGGATCGTGGGTCTGCACGGCAACGGCCGCCGCCTGATGCTCGGCCGGGATCGGCAGCCACGGCTCGCCGGTGGTGAAGCCGGCCAGCGGCGCATCGATCCACGGCATCGGCGTGCGGCAGCCATCGCGGCCCTTGAAGTTCGGCCAGAAGGTGATGCCGTAGGGGTCCTGCAGCTTCTCGAACGGCACGTCCGCTTCGCCCAGGCCCAACTCCTCACCCTGATACAGGCAGATCGACCCGCGCAGCGAGCACAGCAGCGCCACCAGCAGGCGTGCCAGCCGCGGCTGCGCCGGGTGCCCGCCCCAACGGGTCACCGCGCGTTCCACATCGTGGTTGGAGATTGCCCAGCACGGCCAACCCTCGGTCATGGTCGCTTCCAGCCGCGACACGGTGTCGCGGATGTAGCCGGCGCTGAAATCCTTCACCAGCAGCTCGAAGCTGTAGCCCATGTGCAGGCGGCCGGGCGCGGTGTACTCGGCGGTGGTGGCCAGCGAATCCTCGGCGGAAATCTCGCCCAGGCTCACCGTGCCCGGGTACTCGTCGAGCAGGCCGCGCAGGCGCTCGATGAAGACCAGGTTCTCCGGCTGGGTGTTGTTGTAGTAGTGGTACTGGTACGCGTACGGGTTGTCGGCACTGAAGCCCCGCCCCACCCGCTTCTCCAGCGGCTTGGCCGGGTTGTCGCGCAGCTGCGCGTCATGGAAGCAGAAGTTGATCGAGTCCAGGCGGAACCCGTCCACGCCGCGGTCCAGCCAGAACCGCACGTAGTCCAGCGTGGCCTGCTGCACGGCCGGATTGTGGAAATCCAGGTCCGGCTGGTCGGCCAGGAAGTTGTGCAGGAAGTACTGCTCGCGGCGCGGCTCCCACTGCCAGGCCACGCCCCCGAAGATCGACATCCAGTTGTTGGGCGGCGTGCCGTCCTCGCGCGGGTCGGCCCACACGTACCAGTCCGCCTTGGGATTGGTGCGGTCCTGGCGGCTCTCGCGGAACCACGCGTGATCGATCGAGGTGTGGCTGAACACCTGGTCGATCATCACCTTCAGGCCCAGCGCATGCGCCTTGGCCAGCAGGCGGTCGAAGTCGGCCAGGGTGCCGAACAGCGGGTCCACATCGCGGTGGTCGGCGATGTCGTAGCCGAAGTCGGCCATCGGCGAGGTGAAGAACGGGGAGATCCAGATCGCGTCCACGCCCAGCGCGGCCACGTAGTCCAACCGGTCGATGATGCCGGGCAGGTCGCCCACCCCGTCGCCGTTGGCATCGAGGAAGCTGCGCGGGTAGATCTGATAGATGACGGCGCCGCGCCACCAGGGAATCTGCAACATGTAAGGGCCCCCTCCGGGCTTCCAGGGCACCCGATCCGGGGGCCAGAACATACCCGCCAAGCTTAGCGGCGGCCCTGCCGGGATGGCGCTGCATGCATACGTATTCACGCCTGCGGCCGCCCCGGGCGGTCTTCGCGGGCGGAAGACGGCCGCAACGCCTATAATTCGCTGTACGCCTGAAAGTCAGACCGCATGACCATCACCGAAGACACCCGCCCCGCGCTGGGCCTGCCCCAGATCCAGTCGCTTGCCGCGCCCGACATGGCCGCCGTCGATGCCCTGATTCGCCGCCGACTGTCTTCGGATGTCGTCCTGATCAACCAGATCGCCGACCACATCATCTCCGCCGGTGGCAAGCGGCTGCGCCCGATGCTGGTCATGCTGGCCGGCCACGCGGTCGGCCAGGCCGGCCCGGAGCACCACCAGCTGGCCGCGATCATCGAGTTCATCCACACCTCGACCCTGCTGCACGACGACGTGGTGGACGAGTCCAGCCTGCGCCGTGGCCGCAGCACCGCCAATGCCCTGTGGGGCAATGCGCCGAGCGTGCTGGTGGGCGATTTCCTGTACTCGCGCAGCTTCCAGCTGATGGTGGAACTGGACCGCATGCCGGTCATGCGGATCCTGGCCGACACCACCAACCGCATCGCCGAGGGTGAGGTCCTGCAGCTGCTGCACGTCCACAATCCGGACACCGACGAGGCCGCCTACCTGCGCGTGATCGAGCGCAAGACCGCGGTGCTGTTTGCCGCCGGCACCCGCCTGGGCGCGCTGGCCAGCGGCGTGGACGAGGCCACCCAGCAGGCGCTGTACGACTACGGCATGCACCTGGGGTACGCCTTCCAGATCGCCGACGATGTGCTGGACTACTCGGCCAATGCCGATGAGCTGGGCAAGAACCTGGGCGACGACCTCGCCGAGGGCAAGGCCACCCTGCCGCTGATCCACGCGATGGCGCATTCCGATGCGACCACCCGCGAGCGCCTGCGCGAGATCGTGCAGAACGGCGATGCCGAGGCGATGCCGGAGGTGCTCGCCGCCATCCACGCCACCGGCGGGCTGGAATACAGCCGCCGCCGTGCCGAGGAATACGCCGACGCCGCCGAGCGTGCGCTCGACGGCCTGGCCGACAACGACGCCGTCGCCGCCCTGCGCGGCCTGGCCCGCTACGCGGTACAGCGCTCGCATTGAGGCGTAGTGCCGGCCGCTGGCCGGCTGCACCGCGCATCGGCCTGGCCCGCTACGCGGCACAGCGCTCGCATTGAGGCGTAGTGCCGGCCGCTGGCCGGCTGCACCGCGCATCGGCCTGGCCCGCTACGCGGCACAGCGCTCGCATGGATGCGTAGTGCCGGCCGCTGGCCGGCTGCACCGCGCATCGCGCGGTGCGTCCGTCACCTGCCCCGGCGCCGTCAGCGGCGCTCGAAACGCTCCTCGAAAAACTCGTCCAGCGCCTTCCAGGCGCGTTTGGCAGCGCGCGGGTTGTACAGGCAGCCCGGCGGACTGTTGGCGTCGGACTCGGCGAAGCAATGCACCGCGCCGCTGTAGTTGGTGAACTCCCAGTCGACCTTGGCCGCGTTCATTTCCTGCTCGAAGCTGGCGATGTCGTCCTTGCTGACGCCCTTGTCGTCAGCCCCGTTGAGCACCAGCACCGAGGGATGCGTGCCACCGGCCTTGGCCGGCAACGGCGACCCCAACCCGCCGTGCAGGCTGACCACGCCGGCCAGCGGGGCGCCTGCACGCGCCATCTCCAACACCGTGGTGCCGCCGAAGCAGAAGCCGACCGCGCCGATCCGGGCGGCGTCCAGCGGCACCTTGCCTGCCTGCGCCTTGAGCACCTCGATCGCCTTCAGCGCGCGTGCGCGCAGCACCGGCCGGTCGTTGCGGAGTTTCGTCGCGACCGGGCCGGCCTCGGCGTCGGTCTTCGGGCGCACGCCCTTGCCGTACACGTCGGCGACCAGCACCACGTAATCGTCGCCGGCCAGCTGCTTGGCCTTGGCGATCGCCGAGTCGTTGACGCCCTTCCAGTTGGGCACCATCACCAGGCCAGGGCGCGTGTCGGACTCGCTGTCGTCGTAGACCAGCACGCCGCTGAAGGTGGTGCCGTCCAGGGTCCACTCCACCGGCTGGGTCTTCATCGCCGCCAGTGCCGGCAGCGCCGCCATGCCCAACAGCATCGCCGCACCCCACTGCCATCGCCTGTTCATGCGCCTGCTCCTCGGAAGAGAATCCCGACTATACGGCGCGAAGGCGCAAGGTCACGTAGAGCCGGGCTCTGCCCGGCTTTCGCGCGAAGCGCGGGGGTTGCGGTGCCGGATCGGAGAGCAGCCGGGCAG